>NZ_JBLMKT010000018.1:0-89165 GCF_047779955.1 Streptomyces lothianensis
CCCCACCACCCCCACCACCTCCGTCACCCCGCTCGCCGCCCTCGCATCCGAGAGAGCCGACTTCCGCTTCAAGGGCCTGCCGCCCGACGCCGAGGGCCTCCCCCTCGGCGAGCTCGCCGCCGAACGCCGCAACCTCTTCACCGGCGGCTTCACCACCCCGGTCCTCGCCCTCTCCGCCGAACGCGTCGAGCACAACCTGCGGCTGATGGAGCGTTACGCACAGCAGCACGGCCTCGCCTTCGCCCCGCACGGCAAGACCTCCATGGCCCCGCAGCTCTTCGCCCGCCAGGAGCAGTACGGCGCATGGGGCATCACCCTCGCCAACCCGCACCAGGCACGGGTCGCACGCGCCTTCGGGGTGCGGCGGGTCTTCCTGGCCAACGAGGTCGTGGACGCGGCGGGCCTCGCCTGGATCGCGGCGGAACTCGCCGCCGACGAGGACTTCCGGCTCGTCTGCTACGTGGATTCCGTACGCGGTGTGCGGCTCATGCACACCGCCCTGGCCGCGGCGGGCGCGACCCGGCCGGTCGACGTCGTGGTGGAACTGGGCGCCGGTGACGGCGCGCGGACCGGGGCCCGTACCGAGTCCGAGTGCGCGGAGATCGCGCTCGCCGTGGCCGCGGCGGACACGCTGCGGCTCGTCGGCGTCGCCGGCTACGAGGGCGAGGTGCCTCAGGCGAGCCTGGAGTCCGTCACGGCGTGGCTGCGCAGGCTCGTCGCGCTCGCGGCGGAGTTCGACAAGGCCGGGTACTTCGCCGGGCTCGACGAGATCGTGGTGAGCGCGGGCGGATCGGCGTGGTTCGACGCGGTGGCGGAGGTGTTCGCGGAGATTCCGGCGCTCTCGGCGCCCGTCCTGAAGCTGCTGCGCTCGGGCGCGTACGTCTCCCACGACGACGCGCACTACCGGCGGCTGACACCGTTCAACCGGGTCCCGGAGGAGGGTGCGCTGGAGCCGGCGTTCCGGCTGTGGGCGCAGGTGGTGTCCCGTCCGACGCCCGCGCAGGCCTTCGTGAACGCGGGGAAGCGGGACGCTGCGCACGATCTCGACCTGCCGGTCGCGCAGGTCGTCCGCTCGGCGGAGGACGGGGTGGTGCGGCCCGCGAACGGGATCACGGTCACCGGGCTCTCCGACCAGCACGCGTGGCTGGCGACCGAGAGCGCTGACGCGGTCGAGGTCGGCGACTGGGTGGGCTTCGGTCTGTCCCACCCGTGCACGTCGTTCGACAAGTGGCAGCTGATCCCTCTGGTCGAGGCGGACGGAACGGTCGTCGATTTCATCCGCACTTACTTCTGAGCCGCGCGCCGTGGACCTCGTCATCCGCGGTGCCCGCCTCGTCGACGGCTCGGGAGCCCCCTCGTACCGGGCGGACGTCGCCGTGCGCGGCGGCCGGATCGCCGAGATCCGGCCGGAGGGCGACGGCCGGCCGCGCCCGCACGCGCGCCGGAGCGTCGAGGCCGACGGCCTCGCCCTTGCCCCCGGCTTCATCGACATGCACGCCCACAGCGACCTCGCCCTCCTGAGCGACCCCGACCACAGCGCGAAGGCCGCCCAGGGCGTCACCCTGGAGGTCCTGGGCCAGGACGGCCTCTCCTACGCCCCGGTCGACGACCGCACGCTCGCCGAGGTCCGCCGGGCCATCACCGGCTGGAACGGCGACGGCGCCGACATCGACTTCGACTGGCGGACCGTCGGCGGGTACCTGGACCGCCTGGACCGGCAGGGCATCGCCGTCAACGCCGCGTACCTCGTTCCCCAGGGCACGGTCCGGATGTACGTCATGGGCTGGGAGGACCGGGAGGCCACACCGCGCGAGCTCGACCGGATGCGGCAGCTCGTCGCCGAGGGCATGGAGCAGGGCGCGGTCGGCATGTCGTCAGGACTCACGTACACACCCGGGATGTACGCCCCGGACGCCGAACTCACCGAGCTGTGCAAGGTCGTCGCCCGCCACGGCGGCTACTACTGCCCGCACCACCGCTCGTACGGGGCGGGCGCGCTGCGGGCGTACGAGGAGATGGTGGCGTTGACGCGTGAGGCGGGCTGCGCGCTGCATCTCGCGCACGCCACCTTGAACTTCGGCGTCAACAAGGGCCGCGCCCCACAGCTGCTGGCGCTGCTCGACTCCGCCCTCGACGCGGGTGCCGACATCAGCCTCGACTCGTACCCGTACACCCCGGGCTGTACGACCCTGGTCGCCCTGCTGCCGAGCTGGGCGGGCGAGGGCGGGCCCGAGGCGGTCCTCGCGCGGCTGAGGGACGAGGGGACGGCGGCGAGGATCCGGCGGCATCTGGAGGTCATCGGCGCGGACGGCTGTCACGGCGTGCCGGTCGACTGGGCCACGGTCGAGATCAGCGGTGTCGCCGAGCCCGCGCTCGCCGCGTATGTCGGCAGGACGGTCGAGGAGTCCGCCCGGCTGCGCGGTGAGGAACCCTGGGCCATCGCCCGGCGGCTGCTCGTCGAGGACCGTCTCGGCTCGACGATCCTGCAGCACGTCGGGCACGAGGAGAACGTCCGGCGGATCATGCGGCACCGGGTGCACACGGGCGGCAGCGACGGCATCCTGCAGGGCGACAAGCCGCATCCGCGCGCGTACGGCACGTTCCCGCACTACCTCGGGCGGTACGCGCGCGAGCTGGGCGTGCTGTCCCTGGAGGAGGCGGTCGCGCATCTCACCTCCCGGCCCGCGGCCCGGCTGCGCCTCGCGGACCGCGGCCTGGTCCGCGAGGGCCACCGCGCGGACCTCGTCCTCTTCGACCCGGCCACGGTCGCCGCCGGCTCCACCTTCGACGCGCCCCGCACCCTGCCGGTCGGCATTCCGCACGTCCTGATCGACGGCCGCTTCGTGATCGAGGACGGGAAGCGGACGGATGTGCTCGCCGGGCGGTCGGTGCGGTCCGCTTCGTACACCCGGTCCGCGGGGTCCGCGGGGTCCGTACGGTCCAGCTGACGGACCGCGGGTGGCGGACGTCACTCCCCCGTTCCGCCCCGGCACATCCAAGCCCCGCCCCTCCCGTAATCCGGCATTCCGTACGCGCCCGACGTCCCTCGCATTGCGATGGAAGGCGGACCGGGGCGAGCCCGCGGGCGGGCGGGCCGGACCGCGGGAAAGTCCCCGCGCCGGGGCGGGAGACGCTCGTAAAGTTGCCGTATGCAGCTGATCCAGTCCACGAAGCTTGCCAACGTCTGCTACGAGATCCGGGGCCCGGTTCTCGAAGAGGCCATGCGGCTGGAGGCGGCAGGGCACCGGATTCTCAAGCTGAACACCGGCAACCCGGCGGCGTTCGGCTTCGACTGCCCGCCGGAGATCCTGGAGGACGTGCTGCGCAACGTCGGATCCGCGCACGGATACGGCGATGCGAAGGGGCTGCTCTCCGCCCGGCGCGCGGTGATGATGCACTACCAGACGCTCGGCGTGGAGACCGATGTCGAGCATGTGTACATCGGCAACGGGGTCTCCGAGCTGATCGTCATGGCCATGCAGGCGCTGCTCGACGACGGCGACGAGGTGCTCGTGCCCGCGCCCGACTATCCGCTGTGGACGGCGGCGGTCTCGCTGTCCGGCGGTACGGCGGTGCACTACCGGTGCGACGAGCAGTCGGACTGGATGCCGGATCTCGCGGATGTGGAACGGAAGGTCACCGACCGCACCAAGGCGCTCGTGATCATCAACCCGAACAATCCGACGGGGGCCGTGTACAGCGATGACGTCGTGCGCGGGCTCGCGGACATCGCGCGGCGGCACAACCTGCTCGTCTGCAGCGACGAGATCTACGACAAGATCCTCTACGACGGTGCCACGCACACGCCGACCGCCGCGCTCGCGCCGGATCTGCTGACGCTGACGTTCAACGGGATGTCGAAGGCGTACCGGGTGGCCGGATACCGGACCGGGTGGATGGCCATCTCCGGGCCGCGCGCCCATGCCTCCTCGTACATCGAAGGGCTGACGGTCCTCGCGAACATGCGGCTGTGCGCCAACATGCCCGGGCAGCACGGGGTGGTCGCGGCGCTCACCGGGCGGCAGTCGATCAACGATCTGGTGCTGCCGGGCGGGCGGCTCCTCGAACAAAGGGACACGGCGTACGAGCTGCTGACGCAGATTCCGGGCGTGAGCTGTGTGAAGCCCAAGGGAGCCCTGTACCTGTTCCCGCGGCTCGATCCCAAGGTGTTCAAGATCAAGGACGACCGGCAGCTGGTGCTCGACCTGCTGCGCGCCGAGAAGATCATGGTCGTCCAGGGGACGGGGTTCAACTGGCCCGACCCGGACCACTTCCGCATCGTGACGCTCCCGCAGGCGACGGATCTCGCGGACGCGGTGACACGGATCGGACGCTTCCTGGACGGCTACAGCCAGGTGTGAGCCCCGGAGGGCCCAGCCCTCACGCAACCACGAGACTCGAAGCCTCCGCGTGCGCGTCCATGCGGCGTGCCGCCAGGATCGCAGCCGCCGTGTCCGCGCGCGATGCCGCCACCACCAGGGCCCGGCCCGCCAGGGCGTGGGCGCGCTGGTGGAGGGCGGGGGTGTGCGGTTCGTGGATGGCGGTGGCGACGGCCGCGCGTACCGGTGCGTGGCCGCCGCGCAGGCGGGTGACCGCCGCCGTCAACTCGGCCGCGGCCTCGTCGAGGTCGGCGGACGGGCTCAGCACCCGCAGCTCGTCCGTCACGGCGAGCAGTGCGGCGAAGTGGCCCGCCAGCTGGAGCTCGAGCTCCTCCTCGCGGCTGCGGTGCGGGAAGTCTTCGGCGCGGCCCGGCGTGTGCACCGACTTGGCACGGATCGGCTCGTACATCTCAGGACCTCCAAGCAGGGATGAAGACATCCTAGCTTGGATTCAGTCTAAAGTTGAGCCGACTCAAGACGGCATCCCTCGCAGACTCAAGACGACACCCCTCCCGGCTGCCGCACCCCCTTGCGGACACACCCGCACCCCCTTGCGGACACACCCGTGCCCCCGAAGCCGGACGAGGCTTCGGGGGCACGGGGAGGGAACTGCAAACCTCAGCCGAGGCGCTGCACCAGCGCCCGGTACTCGTCCCACAGCTCCTTGGGCGTGTGGTCACCGAAGGTGTTGAGGTGCTCGGGGACCAGGGCGGCCTCCTCGCGCCAGACCTCCTTGTCGACCGTGAGGAGGAAGTCGAGGTCCTCGGCGGGCAGCTCCAGGCCGTCCGTGTCCAGGGAGTCCGCCGTCGGCAGGATGCCGATGGGGGTCTCCACGCCCTCCGCCTTGCCTTCGAGGCGGCCCACGATCCACTTCAGGACGCGCGAGTTCTCACCGAAGCCCGGCCAGACGAACTTGCCCGCCTCGTTCTTGCGGAACCAGTTCACGTAGTAGATCTTCGGCAGCTTCGAGGCGTCCGCGTCGGCGCCGACCTTGACCCAGTGGGCCATGTAGTCGCCCATGTTGTAGCCGCAGAACGGCAGCATGGCGAAGGGGTCGCGGCGCAGCTCACCGACCTTGCCCTCGGCGGCGGCCGTCTTCTCGCTGGCCACGTTGGCGCCGAGGAAGACGCCGTGGTTCCAGTCGAAGGACTCGGTGACCAGCGGCACCGCCGAGGCACGGCGGCCGCCGAAGAGGATCGCCGAGATCGGCACGCCCTTGGGGTCCTCCCACTCGGGCGCGATGATCGGACACTGCGCGGCGGGCGTGGTGAAGCGGGCGTTCGGGTGCGCGGCGGGCGTCTCCGACTCGGGCGTCCAGTCGTTGCCCTTCCAGTCGGTGAGGTGGGCCGGGGTCTGCTCCGTCATACCCTCCCACCAGACGTCGCCGTCGTCGGTGAGCGCCACGTTCGTGAAGACCGAGTTGCCCCAGAGCGTCTTCATCGCGTTGGCGTTGGTGTGCTCGCCGGTGCCGGGGGCGACGCCGAAGAAGCCGGCCTCGGGGTTGATCGCGTAGAGGCGGCCGTCCTCGCCGAAGCGCATCCAGGCGATGTCGTCGCCGATGGTCTCGACCGTCCAGCCGGGGACGGTCGGCTCCAGCATGGCGAGGTTGGTCTTGCCGCAGGCCGAGGGGAAGGCGGCGGCCACGTACTTGGCCTCACCCTGCGGCGGAGTGAGCTTCAGGATCAGCATGTGCTCGGCGAGCCAGCCCTCGTCACGGGCCATGACGGAGGCGATACGCAGCGCGTAGCACTTCTTGCCGAGCAGCGCGTTGCCGCCGTAGCCGGAGCCGTACGACCAGATCTCGCGGGACTCCGGAAAGTGCGAGATGTACTTGGTGGTGTTGCACGGCCACGGCACGTCCGCCTCGCCCTCCTGGAGCGGGGCGCCGAGGGTGTGCACGGCTTTGACGAAGAAGCCGTCCTCACCGAGCTCGTCCAGGACCGCCTGGCCCATGCGGGTCATGGTGCGCATCGAGACGGCGACGTACGCCGAGTCGGTGATCTCGACGCCGATCGCGGACAGCGGCGAGCCGAGCGGGCCCATGCAGAAGGGGACGACGTACATCGTGCGGCCGCGCATCGAGCCGCGGAAGACGCCTCCGTTGCCCTCCTTGCCCTCGAAGATCTCCCGCATCTCGGCGGGGGCCTTCCAGTGGTTGGTGGGGCCGGCGTCCTCCTCCTTCTCGGAGCAGATGAACGTACGGTCCTCGACGCGGGCGACGTCGCTGGGGTCGGAGGCCGCGTAGTAGGAGTTCGGGCGCTTCACCGGGTCGAGCTTCCTGAAGGTGCCCTTGGCGACGAGTTCTTCCGCGAGGCGCTCGTACTCCGCCTCGGATCCATCGCACCAGACCACCCGGTCAGGCTGGGTGAGGGCGGCGATCTCGTCGACCCAGGCGACGAGTTCGGCGTGCTTGGTGGGGGCGGTGTGCGCCACGATCGCTCCTTGATGAGGATGTTTTTGTTGGTTGCCCCTTGGGGGCTGCGACCCGAATACCGCCTGCCGCTCATCCGGTGCCGCCCGCACTCATTTGATCATCTGCCGATTTCGCCCATCTGTCCAGGGGGCTTCACACGTGAGCATGGGCACAGCCGGACATTTGACCTACGGGCTCACAGTGACCCACGAGCCCGCAGGTACCCGGGCATCCGTGAGAGTGCGCACACGAGGGCATTCCACCTACGGGCCCGTAGGTAGCATTCAGTCCATGACAACTCGGGACCTGACGCACTTCGTGAAGCCCAAAATGAGGGGCTGGCTACACGCGGGAATGTTCCCCGCGGTGCTGATCGCCGGGCTCGCGCTGATCGTCTTCACCGACTCGACCCGCGCACGCGTCGCCACCGCCGTCTTCGTCCTCACGGCCTGCCTGCTCTTCGGCGTCAGCGCGCTCTACCACCGCGGCACCTGGGGGCCGCGCGGCGAGGCGGTACTCCGCCGGCTCGACCACGCCAACATCTTCCTGATCATCGCCGGCACCTACACGCCGCTCGCGCTGCTGCTCCTGCCCGGCTCCACCGCGCGGCCGCTGCTGTGGGCGATCTGGGCGGCGGCGCTCGCCGGCATCGCCTTCCGGGTGTTCTGGGTCGGCGCCCCGCGCTGGCTCTACACGCCGTGCTACATCGCGATGGGCTGGGCCGCAGTCTTCTTCCTGCCGGAGTTCATGCGTGCGGGCGGCATCGCGGTCCTGGTCCTGGTGATCGTCGGCGGGCTGCTCTACACGGCCGGCGGTGTGATCTACGGGCTGAAGAAGCCGAACCCGTCCCCGCGCTGGTTCGGCTTCCACGAGGTCTTCCACTCGTTCACGCTGGCGGCTTTCGTGACGCACTACGTGGGAATCTCGCTGGTGGCGTACCAGCACGCCTGAGCGGACCCGTCGCGGTGGGCTCGGGGGCGAACTCCCGGGACGTGTCCGTCGGCGAACTCCCGGGACGTATCTGCCGGCGAACGCCCGGCACGTGTCCGCCGGCGAACTCCCGGGAAACGGACCGGAAAACGCCAGGCCACCGACGTACTCGCGGTGGCATTCTTGTCCGGTGAACGGACCTGAGATCATCGTGGACTTCGCGCCCGGACTCGCGCTCTTCCTTCCGCACGAGCGCCGTGGCGCCCCCAGCCGGCTGACCACCGACGGCTCCTCGACGCTCGGCCACGCCGTCGAATCCCTCGGCGTACCGCTCACCGAGGTGGGGCGGCTGCTCGTGGACGGCGCGGAGGTGGCGGCCGGGCACATTCCGCGCGCGGGCGAGCGGGTGACGGTGAGCGCCGTGGAACGACCGCAGACCGTACCCGGAGCGCCGCTGCGTTTCCTGCTCGACGTGCATCTCGGGACGCTCGCGCGACGGTTGCGGCTGCTCGGCGTGGACACGGCATACGAATCCACGGACATCGGTGACCCGGCGCTGGCAGCGCAGTCGGCGCGGGAGCAGCGGGTGCTGCTGAGCCGGGACCGGGGGCTGCTGCGGCGGCGGGAGCTGTGGGCCGGGGCGTACATGTACAGCGACCGGCCCGACGAGCAGCTGCGGGACGTACTGGAACGCTTCGAGCCCGCCCTCGCACCGTGGACGCGCTGCACGGCGTGCAACGGGCTGCTCACGCCGGTGGCGAAGGGCGAGGTCGCGCACCTCGTGGAGGCGGGAACGCGGCGCACCCAGGACGTTTTCGCCCAGTGCGGGGCATGCGAGCGGGTGTACTGGCGCGGCGCCCACCACGACAAGCTGGAGGCGATCGTGGCGGAGGCGATGCGGGTGCGGGCGGGGGCGTGAGCCCGTCGGCCGTGAGCGGCAGGTCCACGGACCGCTGGTCGGAATCCGAGGAGCGCGTCACACCCGCCGTCCGGATCGGCTCCGCCTGAGCGACGGGCCGGTCCACCGCAGCCGCTCAGGGCCGCGCGAGCATCTCGCTCAGTTCCTGGACGGTGGTGACGGGGGCCTTGCAGGCGAAATTGCGGCACACGTACGCGGCGGGCGCGCCGTCCACCAGCCGACGGTCCACGAGCAGCGGCAGCTCCCGGCCCTGTCCGAAGGCGACGACCGCGCCCGGAGCCGTCGAGAGCAGCGCCGCGCGCACCAGTTCACGCGTGCTCTCCTGCGCCGGGTCCCCGACCACGGCGACCTCCCGCGGTCCGTCGAGCAGCGCCTCCGCGACCGCGAGCCCGTTCCCGGTGAACCGCGGCGCCCGCGGCCCCAGCGCCCGTACGATCCCGAGCGCCCGCTCGGCGGCCGTACGGTGGGGTTCGGCGCCGGTGTGCGCGGCATACGTGAGCAGCGCGCCCGCGGCCGCCGACCAGCCGCTCGGGGTCGCGTTGTCGGTCGGGTCCTGCGGGCGGCGGATCAACTGCTCGGCGTCGTGCGCCGTGTCGTAGAGCGAACCGTCCTCGGCGGTGAACTGGTCGAGCACGAGGTCGAGCAGGAACCCGGCGAACTCCAGCCAGACGCCCTCCCCGGTCACCCCCGCGAGCGTGAGAAAACCCTCCGCGGCACACGCGTAGTCCTCGAGCACCCCACTGCTGTCGCCGCGCCGCCCGTCCTTCGAGGTGCGGGCGAGCCGTGCGTCGGGGCCCATGTGCAGCCGTACGAGCAGATCCCCGGCGGCGATCGCGGCATCGACGAGATCCGGCCGGCCGAAATACGCGCCGGTCTCGGCGAGCGCGGCGATCGCGAGCCCGTTCCAGGCGGTCACCACCTTGTCGTCCCGCCCCGGCGCGGGACGCTCCTCGCGCGCCGCGAGCAGCTTCCGCCGGATCTCCGTGATCCGCTCCGAGTCCGCCATCCCATCACCCTGCGGGAGCTGGAGCACGGAGGCGCCCTCCTCGAAGGTCCCCTCCTCGGTCACGCCGAAGTGCAAGGCCGCGAGCGCGCCGTCGACCTCCCCGAGCACCTCCCGCAGCTGCTCCGGGGTCCACACGTAGTACGCGCCCTCGACCTGCTCCCCCGAGACGGGATCCTCACTGTCCGCATCGAGCGCGGAGGCGAATCCGCCCTCGTTGGTGCGCAGTTCCCGCACCATGAACTCGGCGGTCTCCAGGGCGATCCGCCGGGACAGCTCACTGCCGGTGGTGCGCCAGTGGTGGGCGTAGGTGCGGCAGAGCAGCGCGTTGTCGTAAAGCATCTTCTCGAAGTGCGGGACCACCCACTTCCGGTCCACGCTGTAGCGCGCGAAGCCGCCGCCGAGCTGGTCGTAGATCCCGCCGCGCGCCATCCGCTCCAGCGTGTCCGTGGCCATCTCCAGCGCGCCCTCGGACCTGGTGCGCGCATGGTGCCGCAGCAGGAACTCCACCACCATGGACGGCGGGAACTTCGGCGCACCCCCGAACCCGCCATACGTGGCGTCGTACTCCCGCGTCAGCCCGAGCAGCGCCTGCGCGAGCTGCGCCTCGCCGGGCGGCTCGGTCTCCGCCTGGGTGAACTCGCGGGAAGCCAGATCCCGCGAGATCTTCTGCGCGACCTCGGCCACCTCGCCGCGCCGGTCGGCCCACGCCTGGTGCACGCCTTCGAGTACCTGCCGGAAGGAGGGCATGCCGTGGCGGGGCTCGGGCGGGAAGTACGTACCGAAGTAGAACGGCTCCTTGTCCGCCGTCAGGAACACCGTCATGGGCCAACCGCCCTGCCCGGTCGCCGCCTGCACGGCCTCCATGTACACGGCATCCACATCGGGCCGCTCCTCGCGGTCCACCTTCACGTTCACGAAGTGCTCGTTCATGTACGCGGCGGTGACCTCGTCCTCAAAGGACTCGTGCGCCATGACGTGACACCAGTGGCAGGCGCTGTACCCGACGCTCAGGAACACCGGGACATCGCGCCGCCTCGCTTCTTCGAACGCGTCGGCCTCCCATGGCCACCAGTCGACGGGGTTGTCGGTGTGCTGGAGGAGGTACGGAGACGTGGCCTGCGCAAGTCGGTTCGGCATACCCCCATCCTTGCGGACGCGACGCCGCCCCGCCCATGCGCCACGGGGCAGCGCACGAACGGGGCCGGGCCGAACCGCTGAACTGTCCTGCTCGCCGTCGCCCAGCGGGCCGGGCTCTACTCGGCGCGGGTCACGCGTGCATGGTCGGTGTACTCCCGGCGGAACATGTCGTGACCGGTCCGGCCGGTATGTCTCAGCGCCCAGTCCTGAGCGTCGTTCAGGTCGCCCTGGGGGCCGGAGTCCTCACCGCAACCCACGGTCAGGCAGAAGAGCTGTGCGGTGATCCCGCCGTCTGGCACGTGCCTGATGGTGTGGTCCACGTAGCGCATGACTGTACGGGTCATCAGTGTCCCTCCGGATGCCGGCGAAGGTAGACGTTACAGTCGGAGTGCGGCTATCTCGTCTTCCAAGGAACCGGTGAAGGGGTAGTACACGGCGGGGCTCGCAGTGGGGTCGCGAAGAAGCCCCCGGACAGACAGCCGGGGCAGCACGTGAGCGGCGGGAAGCGCGGGCGGTGACGAAGTGATGAAGTGACCCTGAATCCCGGTTACCCCTCATAGACAGATGGCGTTTGGGTTCTTTGCATGGAATCGAACCAAACCGTCATTCCGTCACTTCGTCACCACGTGGAGAGGCGGCGGGCCCATCCGTGCTGTCCCAGTACCCTCACACAGGGCGTAGACGCCCTCACTCGGAGACGGGTGAGCAGATCGCCTACCGGAGAACAGAACGAGGCCGGGCCCGAAGGCCCAGCCTTGTTTTTCGAACTCACTTCTCGGTGGTTGTGCCCTTCTTCGACAGCCAGTCGAACTCAAGCCGTTCCAGGATCGGGGTGTGGTCCCCCTGCCGCGCGGCGGGCTTGACCGCGATGCCCTGCTTCCCAAGGGCGCACTTCAGGAGCATCCGCTTGTCCGCCATATCCGCCGCTTCCCACGCCTCACGCAGGGTGTCGACCTGTGTGAGGGGCGAGAGGTCTGCCTCCGCGTCCAGCGCCTCAAGGGTCGCGGTGATGCTCTCGATGACAGCGCGCTGTCCTTCGCTCAGCTCCTCGAAGCGCTCCTCGTCCATCGGGCGTTGCGGGGGAACGGGGCACCGGCGATGCCATCCGCCGTCGGCATGTCGCGCATGCATGTCGCGCATCGCGTATCGCGCATCGCGCATCGCGCCTCACCGCGAAAGGGCCAGCTCCTGGTTCATCTCGGCCAGGAACCTGGCGACGGCGCGGAGTTCTTCCGCGCTGAAGTGGCGCCTGGCGGCATCGGCCGCGCGAGCCAGGGGCCGGAAGGATTCCCTCGCCAGCGCCCTGGCCGCCTCCTCGTAGTGCAGGTGCACCACTCGGCGGTCGTCGGCCGCCCGGACCCGGCGGACGTGTCCGGCCTTCTCCAGACGGTCGAGGCAGGCGGTCACCGCTCCTGAGGTCAGGTTGAGCTGCCGCCGGAGGCGGCTGGGCGTCATGGGCTCGCCCGGGGCTTCCGCCTCGGCGTCGAGGATCGCGATCAGAGCCTGTACGTCGGTGAGGTGCAGGCCCTGTGCATGGGCGAATTCGTGGGCGATCCGGTTGAACTCGCCGTTCATCCGGCGCAGCAGGACCGCGAAGGACTGCAACCCGAGGGGGCTGTCGTCGGGAAGGGGGGGTGTGGGTGCGCCGAGGCCGCTCATGCGTCCAGGGTACGATCACTCAATCATTGAGATACTTGACTGTCGACTTAATGGGCAGCGAGTCTCTTCTCCGTCCGCTGTCCGCTGTCCGCTGGGGATAAGTCATGAGAACCGCACCGCGCTGGGCCAGGTGGCTCGTACCTCTCGTCCTGCTGATCGTCTGGTTGGGGATCGGCGGCACGCTCGGCCCCTACGCGGGCAAGCTGGGCGAGGTCGCGACCAACGACCAGGCCGCCTTCCTGCCGCAGAGCGCCGAGTCGACCCAGGTGCTGAAGGCCGACGAGGCGTTCGACCGGTCCGAGACCCTGCCCGCCGTCGTCGTCTGGAGCACGGACGGCGGACCGGTCACCGGCGAGCAGCGACGAGCGGCCACCGAAGCCGTCGCCGGGCTCGCCGGGCGGACCGGGATCGCCGAACGCCCCTCGCCGGCCCTGGTCTCCGACGACGGAGCGGCCCTGCAGGCCGTGGTGCCGCTGAAGCCCGACCTCGGCGAGGAACTGCCCGAGGTCCTCGACGACGTACGCGCGGCGGCGGAGCGCGTACCGGGTGTCACGGCGCAGATCGCGGGCCCGGCGGCAAGCCAGGCCGATCTGTCCGACGCGTTCGCCGGGATCGACGGGCTGCTGCTCGGCGTCGCCCTGGGTGCCGTACTGCTGATCCTGCTGCTCGTCTACCGCAGCGTGCTGCTGCCCTTGGTGATCATCCTCAGCGCGGTGTTCGCCCTGGGGCTCGCCTGTGCCGTGGTCTACGCGCTCGCGGACCGGGGCGTGGTGCGGGTCGACGGCCAGGTGCAGGGCATCCTGTCGATTCTCGTGATCGGGGCGGCGACCGACTACGCGCTGCTCCTCGCCGCCCGCTTCCGGGAGGAACTCGCCCTGCGCGGCGACCGGTTCGCGGCCGCGCCGGCCGCCCTGCG
This sequence comes from Streptomyces lothianensis, assembly GCF_047779955.1. Taxonomy (NCBI): domain Bacteria; kingdom Bacillati; phylum Actinomycetota; class Actinomycetes; order Kitasatosporales; family Streptomycetaceae; genus Streptomyces; species Streptomyces lothianensis. The sequence goes on from NZ_JBLMKT010000018.1 coordinate 13,360, forward strand.
CAGGTCCCTCGGCGCGATCACGGCGAGTGCGGCCACGGTGGCCCTCGGCCTGCTGGCCCTGCTCGCGAGCGACCTCACCAACAACCGCGCCCTCGGACCGGTCGGCGCCATCGGTGTCACCTGCGCCGTGCTCGCCACCGTGACGTTCCTGCCGGCGGCCCTCGCCCTGCTGGGACGGGCCGCCTACTGGCCGTCGAAGCCGAAGGAGACGGATGCCGCTGCCGAGGGGCACGGTGTGTGGCAGCGCGTTGCCTCGACCGTGGACCGCCGCCCGCGGCGCGTGTGGCTGGTGACCGCGCTGGCCCTGGGCGTGTTCGCGGCCTTCGCCCCCTCGCTGTCCGCCAAGGGCGTCCCGCTCGACGAGATCTTCGTCAACGACGCTCCTTCGGTTGCCGCCCAGCAGACACTCGGCGAACACTTCCCCGGCGGCTCCGGCAACCCGGCTGTCATCATCGCCGCCGCCGACCGGACCGAAGAGGTGCGGGCCACCGCGGAGCAGACCGAGGGCGTGGCCTCGGCCGTGCCGCTGTCCGGCACGGGGCGGCCGGGGGCCGGTGAGCCCCTGGTCGTGGACGGGCGCGTACGCATCGACGCCACTCTGACGGACGCGGCGGACAGCGATGCCGCCAAGGAGACGGTCGAGCGGCTGCGGGCAGGGCTGCGCCAGGTCGACGGCGCGGACGCGCTGGTCGGCGGGTACACGGCCCAGCGGTACGACACCCAGCGGACGGCCGCGGAGGACCGGGCCCTGATCATCCCGATCGTCCTCGGCATCATCCTGCTGATCCTCGTCCTCCTGCTGCGCTCGCTCCTCGTCCCCGTCCTGCTGGTCGCCACCGTCGCGCTCAACTTCCTCGCGACGCTCGGGGTGTCGACGCTCGTCTTCGAGCACCTGTGGGGATTCAGCGGCACGGACGCCTCGGTGCCGCTCTACGGATTCGTCTTCCTGGTGGCGCTGGGCGTCGACTACAACATCTTCCTGATGTCCCGGGTACGGGAGGAGGCACTGCTCCACGGCACCCGGCAGGGAGTCCTGCGCGGGCTGACCACGACCGGCGGAGTGATCACCTCGGCGGGTGTCGTGCTCGCCGCGACGTTCGCCGCGCTGATGGTCATCCCGCTGGCCTTCCTCGTACAGATCGCCTTCATCGTGGCGTTCGGCGTCCTCCTCGACACCCTGGTCGTCCGCTCGCTCCTGGTGCCCGCGCTGGTGCTCGACATCGGCCCGCGCGCCTGGTGGCCGAGTGCGCTCGCGCGTCGGGGCGAGGCATGACGGACGGGTCCGGGGCCTGACGGCGGACGGATCCGGGGCCTGACGGGTGCGTCCGGGTGCGCCGGTCGCTCCGAAGTAGTCAGGTAGGGCTGTGGGCGACCGGCTGCCGGCTGCCGGCGACTGGCGCCCGCGGCCGCCTCCTTCCGGCGGGAGGAGCGCAGGGACCGTACGAGTCCGGTGATGACCGGCCGGTCCCGAGAAGAGCCCGGACGGCCCGAGGAGTCAGCCATGAGCGCGAGCACGAACGGCAGGACGAACGGAGTGCCCGGGCGGCGGGAATCGCTGCACTGCCTCGTCACCGGGGCCTCCGGATACATCGGCGGGCGGCTCGTACCCGAGCTGCTCGGCGCGGGCCACCGCGTCCGCTGCCTGGTCCGCACCCCCGGCAAGCTCCGCGACCACCCCTGGAGCCCGCGGATCGAGGCCGTACGCGGCGACGTCACGGACGCCGGGTCCGTCGCCGCCGCGCTGCGGGGCATCGACGTCGCCTACTACCTGGTGCACGCCCTCGGCACGGGTCCGGACTTCGAGGAGACCGACCGGCGCGCCGCCCTCATCTTCGCCGAGCAGGCGCACGCCGCCGGGGTCCGCCGGATCGTCTACCTCGGCGGGCTCACCCCGTACGGGGTCCCCGAACGCTCCCTCTCGCCCCACCTGCGCTCCCGTGCGGAAGTCGGCCGGATCTTCCTCGACGCCCCGGTGCCCGCCGCCGTGCTGCGCGCGGCCGTGGTGATCGGCTCGGGATCGGCGTCGTTCGAGATGCTGCGCTACCTGACCGAGCGCCTGCCGGTGATGGTCACCCCCAGCTGGGTGCACACCCGTACGCAGCCCATCGGCGTCCGTGACGTGCTGCGCTACCTCGTCGGCTCGGCCCGCCTGCCCGCCGACGTCGACCGGGCCTTCGACATCGGCGGGCCCGATGTGCTCACGTACCGGGACATGATGCGCCGCTACGCCGCCGTCGCCGGGCTGCGGCGGCGTGTCATCGTCCCCGTCCCGGTCCTCACACCCCGGCTCTCCAGCCACTGGGTCGGGCTCGTCACCCCCGTTCCCGCCTCCATCGCCCGCCCGCTCACCGAATCGCTGCGGCACGAGGTGGTCTGCGGCGAACACGACATCGCCCGCTACGTACCCGACCCGCCCGGCTGCCCGCTGCCGTTCGACGAGGCACTGGCCCTCGCCATCCGGCGGGTCCGCGAGGCCCAGGTCAGCACCCGCTGGTCCTCCGCCGCGGTACCGGGCGCGCCGAGCGACCCGCTGCCCACCGACCCGGACTGGGCGGGCGGAAGCCTGTACGAGGACGCACGCGAACGTCCCGTCGCCGCGCCACCCGAGGCCCTGTGGAAGGTGATCGAGGGAATCGGCGGCCACAACGGCTGGTACTCCTTCCCGCTCGCCTGGGCCGTACGCGGCTGGCTGGACCGGTCGTTCGGCGGCGTCGGGCTGCGCCGCGGACGGCGCGACGCCGAACGGCTGCGGGCCGGTGACTCGCTGGACTTCTGGCGGGTCGAGGAGATCGAACCGGTCCGCCTGCTGCGGCTCCGCGCCGAGATGCGGCTGCCGGGCCTGGCCTGGCTGGAAATGCGCGTCGACACGGACGAGCAGGGGCGCACCCGGTACCGGCAACGCGCCCTGTTCCATCCCCGCGGGCTCCTCGGCCACGCCTACTGGTGGTCGGTCTCGCCCTTCCACGCCGCCGTGTTCGGGGGCATGGCACGCAACATCGCCCAAGCCGCGGCGGACGGCCAGGGTGCGCCCGCGCGTCGCCGTCGTCGTCCCGGTCGCGGTTCCGGCCGTCGCCTGGGTCGCGGTTCCGGTCGTCACCTGGGTCGCGGTTTCGGTCGTCGTCCCGGTCGCCGGTCGAGCGCATCCGAAGCGCGACCGCCGGGCGAAGAGTCCGGAAGCGCCCCATAGCCGCCCGTGATCCGGGCCCGCCTGCGAACCGCGCGTCACAGCCGGGATCCGCAGGGGCCTGTACCCCTACCCCCCTCCAGGAGTGGCCACATGACCGTCGCGGTCGTCCTGTTCACCGCGGACCTGCGTCTGCACGACCACCCGCCGCTGCATGCCGCCGTGCACAGCGCGGACGAGGTCGTCCCCCTGTTCGTACGGGATCCGGCGGTGCACGCGGCCGGCTTCGACGCGCCCAATCGCCGGGCGTTCCTCGCCGGCTGCCTGACCGACCTCGACGAGGGGCTCCGGCAGCGAGGGGGCCGCCTCGTGGTGCGGACCGGCCCCGTCGCCCGGGAGGTCGCCGCCGTCACCGCCGAGTGCGGGGCCACCGAGGTGCACCTGGCCGCCGCCGTCACCGGGTATGCCCACCGGCGCGAGCAGCGGCTGCGCGAGGCGCTGGCCGCACAGGGGGTGACGCTGCACGTCCACGACTGCGTGACCACCGCCGTCGCCCCCGGCGCCGTGACACCCGCCGGGACCGGCACCGACCACTACGCCGTGTTCACCCCGTACTTCCGCCGCTGGTCGCAGACGCCGCTGCGCGACCCGCTGCCGCCGCCGCGCGCCGTGCGCGTCCCCGAGACGGCGCGCGGCGAGTCCCCGCCGTCGGCCAAGGACGCCAAGGACGTCGGCGCCACCTCACCGGGACTCCCCGAAGGCGGCGAGACGGCCGGCCGCACCCGTTGCGCCCAGTGGTGGTCCGGCGGCCTCGCCCGGTACGAGGACCAGCACGACGACCTGGCGGGCGACGCCACCTCGCGCCTTTCGCCCTACCTCCACTTCGGGGCTCTCTCACCGGTCGAACTCGTCCGGCGCGCCCGCGCGCACGGCGGCCCGGGAGCGGAGGCGTTCGTACGGCAGCTGTGCTGGCGCGACTTCCACCACCAGGTTCTCGCCGCCCGCCCCGACGCGGCCGCCGCGGACTACCGCACCCGGCACGATCGCTGGCGTGGCGAGGACGACGCGGCCGAGGAGATCGCCGCATGGCGGGACGGCCGCACCGGCTATCCGGTCATCGACGCGGGCATGCGCCAACTGCGCCACGAGGGCTGGATGCACAACCGCGCCCGCCTGCTGACGGCCAGTTTCCTCACGAAGACCCTGTACGTGGACTGGCGCATCGGAGCCCGGCACTTCCTGGACCTGCTCGTCGACGGGGACGTCGTCAACAACCAGCTCAACTGGCAGTGGGTGGCCGGCACCGGCACGGACACCCGCCCCCACCGCGTCCTCAACCCGGTGGTCCAGGGCAAGCGCTTCGACCCGCGTGGAACCTACGTCCGCCGATGGGTACCGGAGCTCGCCGGTGCCGATGACCGCCTGGTGCACGAGCCCTGGCGGCTCTCCGGCGAGGCGAGGGCCCAGCTCGGCTACCCGGAACCGCTGATCGACCTCGCCGACGGGCTTGCCCGCTTCAAGCGGGCACGCGGCCGCGGCTGAAGGGCCACCCCGTGCGCGGATTCCGGGGCCACCGGCAAGGTCAGCGCCCGCTCTGCTCCAGGCGCAGCCGCAGCGTGCGCATCCCGCGCCGGGCGTGACTCTTGACCGTGCCGAGCGGGAGCCCGGTGCGGGCGGCGATCTGTGACTGGGGAAGATCCTCGTAGAACGCCAGCCACAGGACCTCCCGCTGCGCGGGAGGAAGACGGCTCAGTTCGTACTGGATCACGACGCGGTCCACCGCCTGCTGTGCCAGGCGCCGCTGCGGAATCCGTAGCTCGGTGTCCCGGTCCGACTGCACCGCGGCCGCCAGCCTCGCCTGCCGGGCCCGTGCCGCGCGCGCATCCGCGATCTTGTGCCGGGCGATGCCGGCCAGCCAGGACACGGCGCTGCCCCGCTCCGGGCGGAACCCGCGGCGGGTGCGCCAGGCGGCGATGAAGACCTGCTGCGTGACATCGTCGGCCTCGAAGGAGTCGCCGAGCGCCCGGCGCGCGATGGCGTGCACGAAGGCTGCCCACCGCTCGTACACCAGCCGGTAGCCGTCCTCGTCACCTCGCAGGAACGCCTCGGCGATCAGCTGATCGCTCCGAAGGCCCGGGCCGGTGGCCGGACCGGGCTCGGGGGCCGGGCCGCCTTCCGTCGCTGCTGACGTGGCGGGCTCGGAGCGCACCATCTGTGTCGCGGTCATCTCGAACACTCCTCGGACAGCTCCACCGGGCTTTGCTCACGTCGGCCTTGCTCATGTCGCTGTGCTGACGTCAGCTGTGCTCACGTCGGCTGTGCTGACGTGCCAGGCGACGCCTCGTCGCGCGGCTTCCACCACAGTGATCTCGAGGAAATCCGGTGCGCAAGATGCGTCGTTTGTGCGTCGCTTTCCTTGCTTGTGTTTCGCTTTCCTCCCGGTGCGTCCAAGCCGCCGACTGCGGCCGAACAGCCGGACGAGGGCGCGGAGAAGGAAGAGTGCGCCGAGCCGCGGGAGAGTCCTCCGGCCGGCCGTGATGACGGAGGCGGGCGTGACACACGGAGACGCGGACGCGCGCCGACAAGCGGTTCGCCGGTCCGGGGCACCGTCATCCGAGACGGACGAACCCGCCGGGGCAGCCCTGACCACCGGGGCGCTCGCCCGAAGGCTCGGTGTCGCGCAGACGACACTGCGCACCTGGGAGCGCCGCTACGGAATCGGCCCGAGCCGCCGTGAACGAGGACGCCACCGCCGCTGGTCCCCCGACGACGTGGACAGGATGGAGCACATGTGCCGGCTGACCGCGCAGGGCGTCGCGCCCGCGGAAGCGGCCCGGCTGGCGATGGCGGACGGCGGCCGGGCAACGGACCGGCCCCCGGCACCGGCGCCCGTGCCCGTGCCCGGAACTCCGCAGCGCACGCCGGGCGGTTTCCGCGAGCTGCCGCTGGGCCAGGTCTGGCCGGAGAGCCGGGGCCTGGCGCGCGCCGCCGTGCGGCTCGACGCCCCGGCGGTACAGACCCAGCTCCGCTCCGCGATCGACACGTACGGGATCGTGGTGGCCTGGGAACAGATCATCGCGCCGACCCTGCACGCCGTCGGCCGTAAGTGGTCGGCGTCGGACGAGTCGTACGTAGAGGTGGAACACCTGCTGTCCTGGCATGTGTCGTCCATGCTCCGCGCGACGACCGCCCCGGCCGCGGACCGTCGCCCCCCGGTCCTGCTGGCCTGCATGCCGCAGGAGCAGCACAGCCTGCCGATCGAAGCTCTGTGGGCGGCGCTGACCGAGCGGGGGCTGCCCACCCGCATCCTCGGGGCCGCCGTGCCGGCGAAGGCCCTGGAGTCGGCGGCCCGGCGCGTCGGCCCCGCTGCCGTCGTCCTCTGGTCCCAGTCCAGGACGACCGCCGATCCGAGCGTGGTGCGTGCGCTCCTCACTCTCGAATGGGGCGTACGAGGCGCCCGGAGCCATCCGCCGGCCCTGCTGGCGGGGCCGGGCTGGGCCGGTACTCCCCCGGAGCCCGGGGCGGGCCGCCTCACGGGACTCGCCTCCGGCCTGGCGCTCCTGGAATCGCTCTTCCGTACGGGCAGGTAGCCGCCGGCCCGCACGGAACGACGGCGCGGAGTTCCCGCCCGCATCGGTGCACGGGGTCCCGCCCGTACGGCGACGCGGAGGTCCCGCCCGCACAACGGAACGAAGATCCCGCCCGCACAACGGGCCCCGAGGTCTCGCCCGCACAACGGGCCCCGAGGTCTCGCTCAGTCGACGGTGACCACGACGGAGTGCCGGCCCGACGCGCCGTCCGGGATGGTGCGGGTGCGGCGTTCGGTCTGGGTCTCGCCCGTGCGGTCCGTGGCCCGGACGGTGAGGGTGTGGCCGCCCTTGGCGGCCTGCCACTCGTACGACCACTGACGCCAGGTGTCCTTCGTGTCCTCGGCGGCGAGCCGGGCCTCCTGCCACGGGCCGTCGTCGACCCTGACCTCGACCTTGTCGATGCCGCGGTGCTGTGCCCAGGCGACCCCGGCGACCATGACGGTGCCCGCGGCGGGGCGGGCGAACGGCTTGGGGGTGTCGATCCGGGACTGGGTCTTGACCGGAGCGCGCTGTGCCCAGTCCCGTTTCACCCAGTAGGTGTCGTAGGCGTCGAAGGTGGTCAGCTCGATGTCCTGGATCCATTTGCACGCCGAGACGTAGCCGTACAGGCCGGGCACGAGCATGCGTACGGGAAAGCCGTGGACGAACGGCAGCGGCTCGCCGTTCATGCCGACGGCCAGCATCGCGTCGCGTCCGTCCATGACGTCCTCGACGGGCGTGCCGAGCGTCATGCCGTCCACGGAGCGCGCCACGAGCTGGTCGGCGGGCCCGCCTTCGGAGGGCGGCCTGACGCCGCACTGGCGCAGCAGTTCGGCCAGGGGGACGCCGATCCAGCGGGCGTTGCCGATGTACGGGCCGCCGACCTCGTTCGAGACGCAGGTCAGGGTGATGGTGCGTTCGACGAGCGGCATCCTGAGCAAGTCGTCGAAGGTCAGGGTCCGTTCGCGGGTCACTCCGCTGCCGTGGATGCGGAGCTTCCAGGTGGTGGCGTCGACTCTGGGCACGACCAGGGCGGTGTCGACGCGGTAGAAGTCGTCGTTGGGCGTCACGTACGGGCTGATGCCCTTGACGCGCAGCGCGGCTCCCCGAGGTGTGGGGGTGGCTCGGGACGACGGCGGAGGGATGATCACGTCCTCGCGCGAGGAGGCGGCGCTCCGGGCCCGCGATCCGCTCAGGGCCCGGCCCGCCGCCCCGGCGCCGGTCGACGCCGCTGCGGCAGCGGTCGCGGCGATGACGAAGCCGCGACGGTCCCAGCCGGAGTCCGTCCGGGCCCCCGGCTCCGTCCCGTCCGTGGCGGCTGCGGTGCGGGGTTCCAGCCGTCCGGTCAGCCCGTACAGCAGCGCGGCGCCGGCCAGGGCGCCCACCACGGACGGCAGTGCGTCGGCCACGCCCGTCGAGTCGGGCCGGCTGGTGGCGGCCAGCGCGCCGACGGCACCGATGACGAGGACGCCGAGCGAGCCGGTCCGACGCCGACGGGTCGCGAGCACGCCGAGGAACAGGGCCAGGGCACAGAGCACGGCGAGGATGCCGAGTCGCAGCACCAGCTTGTCGTTCGTGCCGAACTCGCGGATCGCCCAGTCCTTCACGGCGGACGGCGTCCGGTCGATCGCCGCGCCGCCCACCGCGACGACCGGCCCCGACTCCGGCCGCACCGCGGCGGCGACGAGTTCGGCGACCGCGAGCGCCGTGTACCCGGCGAGCAGGCCGCTCAGAGCTCCCAGGGAGAGCCGTCCCAGGCTCCGCCTGCGGCCGCCGCTACCGCTACCACCGCTGCCACTGCCACTGCCACTGCCGCTGCCGCTGCCGCTGCCGCTGCCGAGAGGTGCGGTGCCCGGCCGTTGGGCTTCCATGCCGTCGTCCATGCAGTCGTCCATGTCGTCCTCCATACGGGGAATCCGTACTCGCGCCGGTTCCGGCTTGCCGGTTGGGGCCGAACGGGTGATGGCGGAACACATTTCGAGACGGACCAATCCGCCTCCGCGCCCGCCCCGAATTCCCACGTGAAGAGAGCAGAGGGCTCTTACGAATCCGATCGATGAGGGATTGCCATGCAGAATCGTCTCCGTCGTGCAGCTGTCGCCGTTGCTGCTGCCGCCATGCTGCCGCTTGCCCTGACCGCCTGCTCCGACAGCGATTCCCAGGACAAGGCTTCCGACAGCACCCCGGCATCCGCGGCGAAGGAGAAGGAGTCCGGGACCCCCGGCTCCGCGGATGCCGAGGCGATGGCCGGTCCGTTCGGTCCGGCCTGTGCGTCCGTGCCGGAGGACGGCGCGGGCTCGTTCGACGGGATGGCCAAGGACCCGGTCGCCACCGCCGCGTCCAACAACCCGGCCCTGTCGACCCTGGTCACGGCCGTGCAGAAGGCCGGTCTCGTCGACACCCTGAACAACGCGAAGGACATCACCGTCTTCGCGCCCACCAACGACGCCTTCGGCGAGATCCCGAAGGAGGACCTGGACAAGGTCCTCAACGACAAGGAGCAGCTGACCAAGATCCTCACCCATCACGTGGTCGGCGAGAACCTTGCCCCGCAGGACCTGGAGAACGGCACGTTCGAGACCCTGGCGCAGACCGAGGTGACCACCTCCGGCTCCGGCGAGTCCTTCGAGGTCGCCGACTCGGCCAACGTGGTCTGCGGCAATGTGCAGACGGCCAACGCCACCGTCTACATCATCGACTCGGTCCTCATGCCCGAGTGACCCGCGGGAGCTGACGCACGGGAGCCGGCGTCCGAGAGCCCACGGGAGTCCGGGCGCCGGGCCGGGCGAAAGAGGCGTGCGGCCGCGGGGCCCACCCCCGCGGCCGCACGCCTCTTCGGAACCGGGCCACGCCGCCCGGGTCACGCCGCCCGGGCCGACACCGAACGACCGCACCGCCGCGGTCCACCGGAAAGCAGATCACCTTCCCAATCCGTCACCTCCCGGCCTCCGAATCACTCTGGGACCGCGCTCGCGGCCGGAGAGGAGAGAGACATGTCCATGGGGTCGAGGAGCACGGCGGGCGGGACCGGGGAGTTCCCGGATCCCGGATACCGGGGCCGTCCGCGCACGGCGGTGATCGGAAGCGGCGTGTCAGGTCTCACCGCCGCGTATGTGCTCGCCCGTGCGCATCACGTCACGCTGTACGAGGCCGATGACCGGCTCGGCGGACACGCCCACACCCACGACCTGACCTCGCCCGACGGCTCGGCACACCGGGTCGACTCCGGCTTCATCGTCCACAACCGCCGCACCTATCCGAACCTTCTGCGGCTGTTCGCCGAACTCGGCGTCGCCACACAGGAATCGGAGATGAGCCTGTCGGTGCGCTGTGAGGGCTGCGGCCTGGAGTACGCCGGTGCGCGCGGCCCGGCAGGGCTGTTCGCCAGGCCCCGCAACGCCCTGAGCACGCGGTATCTGCGGCTTCTCGCCCAGGTGCCCGCCTTCCACCGGGCCGCGCGCCGGATGCTCGCGCAGGACGCCGGAACAGGTCTCACGCTGGGCGAGTTCCTGGACCGCGAGGGCTTCTCCCCTTACTTCCGTACGCATTTCATGACCCCGCTGATCTCGTCGGTCTGGTCCTGCGACGCCGCCACCGCGCAGCACTACCCGGCCGCCTACCTGTTCCGGTTCCTGAGCCACCACGGACTGCTCTCGGTCGGCGGATCGCCGACCTGGCGCACGGTCAGCGGCGGCTCGCGCACCTACGTCGACCGGGTGGCCCGCGCCCTGCACGCGGTGTACCCCGCCACTCCCGTCCGGGCCGTCCAGCGGCACCCGGACGGCGTTCGCATCACCGCCGACGACGGCTCCACCCGGCCGTACGACTCGGTGGTCGTCGCCACCCACCCGGACCAGGCGCTCCGGCTCCTCGCCGACGCCACCGCGCAGGAGAAGGAGGTACTCGGCGCGTTCCGGTACTCCCGCAACTCCACGCTCCTGCACACCGACACCAGCCTGCTGCCACGCGCCCGGGGCGCCCGCGCATCCTGGAACTACCTGATGCCCTCCTGCACGGCGGGCGCCGAGCGGGTGCGCGTCAGCTACGACATGAACCGGCTCCAGCGCCTGGACGCAGCCGATACCTACGTGGTCACGCTCGGCGGCGAGGACCGCGTCGCCCCGGACCGGGTCCGGGCCCGCATGGTGTACGAACACCCCGTCTACACCCCGGAGTCCGTCGCCGCCCAGCAGCGGCTGCCCGAACTGAGCACCCCTGTCGCCGCGTTCGCCGGGGCGTACCACGGCTGGGGGTTCCACGAGGACGGCTGCCGCTCCGGCGTATCGGCCGCCGCGGCACTCGGAGTGCACTGGTGAACGCCGCCCCGGCACCGGCTCCGGAACCGGCCGCACCCCCGGCCGCACCCCTTGCTCCGGCCCTGTACAGCGTGGCGATCGCACACATCCGTACCTCCCCGCGGCGGTACGCGCTGCGGCACCGCACGTACATGTGGCTGATCGACCCGGACCGTCCTCCCGAACTGCCCGCCGCCCTGCGGCCCTTGGCGCGCTTCGACGCACGCGACCACTTCGACGGCGACCGCCCCACGATCCGCGGCGGACTCGAAGCGTTCCTGGCCGGGCATGGCGTGGACCTGCACGGCGGGCCGGTCCTGATGCTCACCCACGCCCGCGTCCTCGGGTACGTGTTCAACCCGCTGACGGTCTACTGGTGCCACGGCTCCGACGGCGCCCTGCGCTGCGTCGTCGCCGAGGTGCACAACACCTACGGCGGACGCCACTGCTACCTGCTGCGCCCGGACGCCGCGGGCCGGGCGGTGACCGGCAAGGAGTTCCACGTCTCGCCGTTCTTCCCCGTCGACGGCCGCTACCGCATGCGGCTGCCCGCCCCCGGCGACCGTCTCGACCTCACCGTGCACCTGGAGCGCGACGGTGGCAGGCCCTTCACCGCAACCGTCCGGGGCCTTCGCCGCGAAGCACGTACGAGCACCCTGCTCCGGCAGGCCCTGCGCCGTCCGTGGTCCACGCTCGCCGTGTCCGCCGCGATCCGGTGGCACGGCGTCCGCCTCTACCTGCGGGGACTGCCCGTACAGCCGAGACCCGGACCACGCCCAGTCGAATCCGAACCGAGGACCCCCAAGGACGCGTCATGACCACAGCCGAGCCCCGAGCCGCCGCGGACCCGGCCTCGAAGTCCGCCGATTCCACGCCTGCCCCGGAGCCCTGGGCGCCGGCACCCACCGCCGGGTCTCCCGCCGTGCCGGGAAGGACGGACCAGGCCGGAACACCAGCCCAGGCCGGGAAGCCGGCCGAGGCCGGGACGGCAGCCGAGGCCGGGACGGCAGCCGAGGCCGGGACGGCAGCCCTTCCCACCGGACCGGACCCGGCCCGGTGGCCCGACATCGCCGCCCCCGCGCCCCGCCACGGCCCCCGTACCGCGATCGCCGCCGCCGTGGTCCGGCGGGCCCTGGGACAGTTGCCGTTGCGGGTGCGGTTCGCCGGCGGAGCGGAACTCGGCAAGGGCGGCGCGGTCCTGGATGTCCACGACCCGCGGGCCTTTCACGGCCGTATCGGCGCCCAGGGCCTGATCGGTTTCGGCGAGTCCTACATGGCCGGCGAGTGGGACGCGCCCGACCTGGTCGCCGCGCTCACCGTCCTCGCCGCACACGCCGCCGAACTGGTCCCCGCGCCCCTGCAAAGGCTGCGTGCGCTGTGGGCCCCGCGCCGTCCAGAGGAGCAGCGCAACACCCCCGGCGGCTCCCGCGGCAACATCAGCCACCACTACGACCTGTCCAACGACCTGTTCTCGCTGTTCCTCGACGAGACCCTCAGCTATTCCTCGGCGCTCTTCCTTACCCTGCCGGCCGAACCGCGCCAGCTCGCCGACGCCCAGCGCCGCAAGATCGACCGGCTGCTCGACCTCGCCGATGTCCGGGCGGGAACCCGCGTCCTGGAGATCGGCACCGGCTGGGGCGAACTGGCCGTCCGCGCCGCTGCCCGCGGAGCCCACGTCACCTCGCTCACGCTCTCCGCCGAACAACGCGACCTGGCCCGTGACCGGATCGCCGCGGCCGGCCTTTCCGAGCGGGCCAGGGTCGAGCTGTGCGACTACCGCGAAGCGCGCGGCCGGTACGACGCGGTGGTCAGCGTCGAGATGATCGAAGCCGTCGGAGCCGAGTTCTGGCCGGTCTACTTCCGCACGCTCGACGAGCGGCTCGTCCCGGGCGGCCGGGCGGCGCTGCAGGCCATCACCATGCCGCACGACCGGATGCTCGCCTCCCGCTCCACACACACCTGGATCGGCAAGTACATCTTCCCCGGCGGGCTCCTTCCCTCGGTCGAGGCCGTCGCCGAGACGGTGCGTCAGCACACCGGGCTCGCCCTCACCCGCCGCGACGCCTACGGCCCGCACTACGCCGAGACGCTCCGGCTGTGGCGCGAACGGTTCACCGAGCGGGCCGGCGAGGTCGAGGCCCTGGGCTTCGACGAGACCTTCCGCCGTATGTGGACCCTCTACCTCGCCTATTCCGAGGCCGGGTTCCGCGCCGGCTACCTCGACGTCCAGCAGTACTTGTTCACCAAGGAGGCCGCCGCCCGATGACCGCCAACCGTCCCGCGCGGCACGGGACCGCCACCCACCGCCTCGCCGCACTCACCGAATCCGCGCTCGGCCCGATGAGCGTGGACCAGATCCTCGCCGTGCGCCCGGACTCCGGGCGGCCGGACTCCGGGCGCCCGGACTCCGGGCGGCCGGGCGGCAGCCCGAGGACTCCGCGGCACTGGTACGCGGGCCTTGAGCGGACGGCGGCATGAGTGGCATGGGCCGGGCGAGTAGTGTGAGTGCGACGGACGGGTTTCCCTGGGGCGACTTCACGGCAGGCCTGCCCTGGTGCGCGCTGGCCGCCCTCGCCGTCATGCTGGTCACCTTCTCGGTCGCCGTGCGCAAGGGCATGCACCGGATCGTCGACGTCGCCTGGGGCATCGGATTCACCGCGGTCGCCGTCACCGGTCTCCTCGTATCCTCCGGGGCGGGCGGTGACCCGGTCCGACGCGTCCTCGTCACCGTGCTGACAGCCGTGTGGGGTCTTCGGCTCGCCTGGCACATCAGCCGGCGCGGCCGCGGTCAGGGGGAGGACCCGCGCTACGCGCGCATGCTGGCCAGAGCCCCGGGCGACCCGGACCTGTACGCCCTGCGCATGGTCTACCTGCTCCAGGGCGCACTGGTCTGGCTGGTGTCCCTGCCGGTTCAGGCCGCCCAGTACGTACCGCAACCGATGGGTCTGCTGGCCTGGCTGGGCGTCGTGCTGTGGGGGGTGGGGATGTTCTTCGAGGCGGTCGGCGACGCGCAGCTGTCCCGGTTCAAGGCCGCCCCGGCGAACCGTGGGCGGATCATGGACCAAGGCCTGTGGCGCTACACCCGCCACCCGAACTACTTCGGCGACTTCTGCGTGTGGTGGGGCCTGTTCCTGCTCGCCGCGGGCTCGCTCGCCGTGGCCGCCGCCGTCGTCGTCGCCCCGCTCGTGATGAGCCTGCTGCTGACCCGTGGCAGCGGCCAGCGCCTGCTCGAACAGCACATGTCGGGCCGCCCGGGTTACGCCGCGTACGTGACCCGGACGAGCGGCTTCTTCCCGCGGCCGCCTCGGAGTTGAGGCGGACACCTGCCGGCTGTGTCGACGCCGCCGTCCGGCCGCGAGCTGTGCGTCAACGGCCGGGCTGCCCGCTCCGTGGCAAAGGTCGCGAGCGTCCCGCTTCCCACGCCCCCGGTCTCACGCACAGACCCCACGCCCCCGGTCTCACGCGCCCCGGCCTCACGCACCGACCCCACGCACAGGCCTCACGCACAGGCCTCACGGCCCGTCAGGCAGGCAGTGGCAGCAGCGCCCGGCCCGTCAGTCAATCAGGCAGGCAGGCAGTGGCCTGGCCCGGCTCCTCAGACCGGCAGTGGCATCAGGGCCACCGGGGCGGACGTGGGCTGTTCAGAGCCCCCGGCAGGCTCGACGGTGATGCCCATGCCGGACGCCCCGGACACAGCGCCGCTCATCAGCACGGTCTGCTCGCTGCGGCCTGGCTCCATCAGCCCGGCGGAGCGCATGCTGCCGTCGTCGTCGAACCACAGCTGGTAGGTCTTTCCTTCGGGCGGCGGTGCCATCCCGGAGACCACGAACACGGCCTTGTCCTGGCTCCTTGAGACGACGACCGTGCCGGTCGCGCCCTCGCCCAGCTTCGCCGATCCGCTGCGGGCGTCCGGCGCCGCGAGCACGGCGGAGACGCGCTCGGCGGTCCGCGAAGCCTGCCTGGCCTGGTCGAGGGCGTCCTCGGCACGCTCGTACTGCCACACCGCCGTGCCGCCGAAGGCGACGGCCGCCGCGACACAGGCGGCGAGTGCCCAGCGCGACAGAATCGTCCGGCGTGCGGCGGACCACGGGACGGACGTGGCCGCACCGGCCTCACGCGGCGTCTCCTGACGGACCGTGGTGATCCGCCGCAGCACCTCGTCCCGCAGTTCGGGCCGCGGCGTGACGCTGACCGCGAGACCGAGCCGGGCGGAGGTCGCCGTCAGTTCGGCGGTCTCCCGCGTGCAGGCCTCGCACCCGGACAGGTGACGCTCGAAGGCCGCCCGTTCGGCCTCGGGCAGCGCGTCCATCGCGTACGCGCCGGTCAGTGTGTGCAGGTCAGTGGTGTTCACGCGGTCACCCCCAGGCAGTCACGCAGCCGGATCAGGCCGTCGCGCATACGGGTTTTCACGGTGCCCAGAGGCAGCGTGAGGATTTCGGCGACCTCACGGTAGGTGAGGCCGCGGTAGTAGGCGAGGGAGACGGCCTGGCGCTGGATCTCGGTCAGCGTGCGCATGCAGCGCCGGACCTGCTCCCGTTCGAGCCGGGTCTCGACCTGCTCGGCCACGGTGTCGTACGCGGGCGTCCGGTCCAGGAGCGCCGCCTTGTGATCGCGGGCCGCGGCAGCCGCGGCGGAGCGTACCCGGTCGACCGCCCGGCGGTGCGCCAGGGTCAGGATCCAGTTGATCGCCGTTCCCCGGTCCGGCCGGTAGCGTGCGGCGGTCCGCCAGAGCTCGACCATGACCTCCTGTGCCACCTCCTCCGACTGGGCGTGATCGCGCAGAACGGCGCGCACGGTGCCGAGCACGGGTCCCATCGTCCGGTCGTACACCGCTGCGAAGGCGTCCTGGTCACCCAGGGCGACCAGGCCCATCAGCTCCTGCAGATCCGGCTCGGCGGCGGGGGGTCCGCCGATGGACACGACTTCCTTCACTGGCTGCTCCGGGGTAGGTCATGGGTGTCGGAAGTGATCCGGACTCGTCCGGTCCTCGGATTGGTCGAGCGGGGCAATCCACGATGCCCACGCACGCGCATCACCGGTACGAGTGTCCACGTGCCCGATGACCACGCCGCCGGATTCGTGCGCCGGAGTACCGCGAACGGCGCAGCGCGCAGGAGCACGCGTCTCTGCCGCTGCGGCTCTTCGCCGCTGCGGCTCCTTGCCGCTACGGCTCGGCCCGGGTACGGGCGGACAGGCAGCTCCACGTCGGCCCGCAGGCAACCGCCGTGAGTGTGTTTCACGCCTTCCACGCCGACGGTCCGGCATCGGAATCGGCCAACGTCCGCAATCGGAGGCGCAGGCGCATTCACAGATACGGCACCCCTGACTCATCATGTGCATGACCTCGGTCACCAGGCACCACCGCCTCACCCGGCACCACCTCGCCACACGGCACCACCTCGCCACAAGGCACCACCTCGTCAAACGGCGGCAAACAGCCGCCACCCCCACTGAATGAGGTTCACGTGCGCAGAAAAACGACCTTATGTCTGGTCGCGGCCGCGACGACGGCCGCACTCGCGGTCAGCACCGGTTACGGTGCCGCCGCCCCGCCACCCGAAACACCCGCCTCGGCACAGGATGACCAGCGCGCCTACGTCTACCGCGTCCACGACGGCGCGCACGCGGCGGACAGCAAACTCGCCGGCTTCGATCTGATCGAGGACCGCGAAGGGGACGACCTGTTCGTCCTCGGTGATGCCGGCACGGCCGCGGACCTCAGAGCCGCCGGGCTGCGTGCCACCGTCGAGCAGAGACTGAGACCGGCTCCCGGGGAGTCACCCAAGCGCAGCGGCCAGGCCCCGCGGCTGACCCCGAAGGTCGCGGAGGAGACCTACTACGGCGGCTACCGCACCGTGAACGCCCAGTACGCCCACCTGGACCAGGTCGCCTCCGACCACTCCGGTCTCGCCACCGTCTTCGATGTCGGCGACTCATGGCGCAAGGCCAACGGCCGGTCGAACGGCTACGACATCAAAGCCATCTGCCTCACCAAGAAGCAGTCCGGCGACTGCCAGTTGAACCCGGACTCGGCCAAGCCGCGGTTCCTCGTCCAGGCCCAGGTGCACGCCCGGGAGCTGAGCACCGGCGAGATGGCCTACCGCTGGATCGACTACCTCACCGACGGCTACGGCACCGACCCGACGGCCACCGAGATCCTCGACACCCGGGAGATATGGGTCGTCCCGATCGGAAACCCCGACGGCGTCGACATGGTCCAGCAGGGCTTCATGGGCGGGCCCAGCGGGCAGCAGTGGCACCGCAAGAACGCCGACCACAGCCACAGCAACGGCTGTTCGGAGGGTTCCTACGGCGGTGAGGGCATCGACCTCAACCGCAACAACGGCAGCCACTGGGGCGGCGCCAGCACCAGCTCCAACCCGTGTTCCAAGGTCTACAAGGGCCCCTCCGCGGACTCCGAGACCGAGACCCAGGTGCTCCACGCCCTCTACCGCGACCTGTTCCCCGACACCCGCTCCACCGGGGACAACGCACCCGCCGACCCCGGCACCCAGGGCATGTTCGTCACCCTGCACAGCTACTCCAACATGGTGCTGTTCCCCTGGGGATTCAACTCCTCCGTCGACGCCGGCAACGATGCCGCGCTGCGCACGATGGCCCAGGACATGGCAGCCCTGGCGGGCGGCTGGCAGTACGGACAGCCCGGCGAGATCCTGTACAACGCCAGCGGCACCCACGACGACTGGGCCTATGACGACCTCGGCGTGCCCAGCTTCACCTGGGAGATCGGCCCCTCCGGCGGCTCCTGCGGCGGCTTCCATCCCAGCTACTCCTGCCAGGACACGTTCTGGAACCAGGTCCGGCCGATGCTGGTCTACGCGGCGGAGCACGCGGAGGACCCCTACGGAGGCGGCACCACGCCCCCGCCCTCGGAGTGCAGCGCCACCAACGGGACCGACGTCGCCATCCCCGACAACGGCCCGGCCGTCACCAGCAGCATCGAGATCACGGGCTGCGCGGACAACGCGTCGGCGACCAGTACCGTCGAGGTCCACGTCGAGCACACCTGGCGCGGTGATCTCACCGTCGACCTGGTCGCCCCCGACGGCTCGGTGTACCCGCTGAAGAACGCCAGCGGCGGGGACAGCGCCGACGACATCCACGAGACCTACGCGGTCGACCTGTCCGGCGAGGCGGCCAACGGCACGTGGTCGCTCCGTATCCAGGACACCGCCCGGTACGACACGGGCACCCTCGACACCTGGACGCTCTCGCTCTGACCAGCCGCTCCCCTGCCCCGCCCCGCCGCCCGGGTCCGGCACGCCATGCCGGACCCGGGCGCTGCACGACGGCAGTTCGCGGACCGGTTCGGCCGGGCTACCGCAGCCACACCGCCGCGGCCGCGAGCAGCGCGGTCACGCCGGTCGCGATGGTCGGGTCGGGGACGGGGGCGTAGTGGGCGGAGTGGTTGGCGGGGATGGAGTCCGGGAGACCGGTCTTCAGCAGGTCCTCGAGGCCGAGGTCCTTGAACAGGGCCGGGTCGCTGCCGCCGAAGTGCCAGTAGAGGGACGGGACCTGGAGGGCGTTGGCGAAGACGGCGAAGTCCTCGCTGCCGGTGAACGGCTGCGGGATGCCGAAGACCCGCTGCGGGCCGAAGGTCTCGGTGAACGCCGTGTGCACGGTCTCCCGGACGGCCGCGTCGTTGACCGTGGGGGGAAGTGAGCCGATCGGGGTGATCTCCGGTTCGCGCGGGGCACCGGACGCGGCGGACTCAGCGCGGATGATCCGCTCGACTGCGGCCAGGACCTGTTCGCGGATCTCCGGGGTCGTGGAGCGGATGTTGATCAGCAGTTCGGCGGTGTCGGGGATGACGTTCTCCTTCGTGCCGCTGCGCAGCGACCCGACGGTCACCACGGCGGGCTGGAACGCACCCACCTCGCGTGCGACGACCGTCTGGAGCCGCATGACGGCCGCGGCGGCCATCACCACCGGGTCGACGGTCATCTCGGGAGTCGAACCGTGCCCGCCCCGGCCGAAGAGCGTCACCTTCAGGTTGTCCGAGGCGGACATGACCAGTCCGGGTCGGGTGCCGACGAGGCCGGCGGGGGCCGGGACCACGTGCTGGGCGAGACAGACGTCGGCGCGCGGGAAGCGGTCCGTGAAGCCGTCCTCGATCATGGCGGGCGCCCCGCCGATCTCCTCGGCGGGCTGGAACACGGCCACGACCGTGCCGTTCCAGTGCTCCCGGGTGGCGGCGAGCTGGGCGGTGGCGCCGAGCAGGCAGGTCACGTGCATGTCGTGGCCGCAGGCGTGCATGACCGGGACCTCGGCGCCGTCCTCGCCCACGGCGGTCTGCACGGAGGCGTAGGGAAGCCCCGTCTCCTCCTTCACGGGCAGGGCGTCCATGTCGGCGCGCAGCAGGACGACCGGACCGTCACCGTTGGCCAGGACGCCGACGACGCCGGTGCGGCCGACGCCCTCGGTGACCTGCCAGCCCTGCTCGCCCAGCAGGTCCGCGACGACCTTCGCGGTGCGCACCTCCTGGAAGGACAGCTCGGGGTGGAGGTGCAGGTCCTCGTAGAGGGCGCGGAGCTTCGGCAGGCGCTCGTCGAGGCCGGAGAGGAGGGGGTGGACGCGGGCGTTGCTCATGGCTGCTCCGTGGTGAGGGCGGGACGGTTCGGCCGGGTGGGACCGAAGGCGGTGCGGAAGCCGTCGGCGTCCTGCGGGGTGAACACGGCCAGGACGGCGGCGACGAGGGCGCCGAGGACGAGAAAGGCGAAGGCGGCCTCGAAGGAGAAGGCGTCGGCGAGGACGCCCATGACGGGCGGGGCGACCATGCCGGCGAGCTGTCCGCCGACGATGATCACGGCGGTGCCGACGCCGACGTACTCGGGCGGCAGGCCCCGCATCGGAACGGCGTAGATCGGCATGTACGCCAGGGAGGCGGCGACGACGGCGAGCGTGGCGAAGACGCCGAAGCCGACGAGCGAGTCCGAATACGCCATGGCCGGCAGGCTCAGGGCGGACACCGTCATGACGGGCACGATCACCTTGCGGTGGTGGCCGCCGAGCCGGTCGGCGATCCGGCCGCCGACGACGGTCGCGACGGCCGCGCCGAGGGCGGGGATCGCCAGGAGCGGCCCGGCCTCGCCGAGCGAGAGACCGCGCTCCTCGCTGAGGTAGGAGGGCGCCCAGGTGGTCAGGCCCCAGACGATGACGTTGTAGCCGAACATGATCCCTGCGAAGCGCCACAGCACGCCCTTGCTCAGCACGGACCTGAGGCCGCGGCGCTCGTCGGGCGCCGCGGATGCCTCGGGCTCGGTGCGGGGCAGCGGGGCGGGCAGCCACAGGCGCAGTGCGAGCAGCGCGAACACGCCGAGCGCGGCCATCGAGTAGAAGGCCGAGCGCCATCCGAAGGCGGCGATCAGCGGCGGGAGGGCGAGCGGGGTGAGCACGGAGGCGAGCGCGTTCGAGCTCAGGATCAGGCCGTTGGCGCCCATGCGGCGCTCGGGCGTGGTCCGTTCGACGACGAGTTTCGCCGAGGCGGGCGGAAAGATCCCTTCGGCCACGCCGAACGCGAACCGCACGACCAGCAGCAGCACGAACGACCATGCGAAGCCGGTCAGCGCGGTGAACAGGGACCAGGCGAGCAGCGCCCAGATCGCCACCCGGCGGGCGCCGAAGCGGTCGGCGAGCAGTCCGCCGGGGATCTGGCACAGGGCGTACGCGAGGAAGAACGCGGAGACGATCAGGCCCTGCTGCCCCTTGTTCAGACCGAACTCGTCACCGATGTCGGGCAGCACGAGGTTGATCGCGAGCCGGTCGCTGTAGTCGATCAGCCAGACGGCGAACAGCACCATGACGGTCGTCCGGACCGTGCGTGCGGTCCGGTCCTCGGAACCGTCCGGGCCGGCGGATGGGGTGGGCCGGGATGGAGCAGGCATGAGACTCCTCTCACCCGTGGCCGGAACCGTGCGCCGACCGCGAGGTGCACCTAAGATCCGATCCGTGCACGAAACTCCCGGGAAATCGCAGGAAAACTTCACGGAAGCCTTGAGGGCGCCGGATTCCCGCACGGATGCACCGCCGCAGGCCCCCCGACCCGCCGGACTCGGCTTCGGTGAGGAGGACCTGGCGCTCATCGACGCACTGCAGTCGGCGCCACGGGCGCCCTGGGCGCGGATCGGGCGGGCACTCGGGATCGACGCGACGACGGCCGCCCGGCGCTGGGAGCGGCTGCGGGCGGCCGGGCTGGCGTGGGTGACGGCCTACGACTCCGCGAGGGCCACCTACGTCGGCTTCGCCGAGGTGCGCTGCCGGCCCGGCTGCCTGGCGGAGGTCAGCGCCGCCGTGTCCGCGCTGCCCTGGGTGTTCAGCGTCAGCGAGACGGCCGGTGACTACGATCTGCTGCTCAACGTCGCCGCCTCCGATCCGGCCGATATCGGACGCGCCGTGGACCGCCGCGTCGGGCGGCTGCCAGGAGTGCACTCACTGCGTCTCAGACTCGGCGTCACCCTGTACGGCGAGGGCGGCGACTGGCGGATCCGCGCCATGGAACCCGCGGGCCGCGCCGAGCTGCCGCCGTCGGCGACCACGACCCGCACCGCCTACGGCGTCGGCGACGGGCGGCGCGGCGCCACCCCCGAGGACCTGGCCCTCCTCGACGCGCTCAGCGCCGACGGGCGCCTGGGCTACACGGCGCTCGGGGCGGCTGCGGGCGTCAGCGAGCACACGGCACGGCGCAGGGTGCGGCGCATGCTCAAGGACGGTGACATCACCCTGCGCTGCGACTTCGCGCACCCACTCGCCGGACTGCCCACGATGGCCGTCTACCGCGCCCACGCCCCGTACAGCCGGCTCGACGCGACCGGCGGCGCGCTCGCCCGCATGGAACAGGTCCGGCTGTGCGGGAGCATCAGCGGCCCGGACAACCTCCACATCCAGGTGCTGCTGCACGGACTGGCCGGCATGGATCCGTTCCAGGCGCAGCTCGCCGCCCGGTTCCCCGACCTGGAGATCCGGGACCGGACGGTGACGCTGCGTGCGGTCAAGCGGATGGGCTGGCTGCTCGACGAACAGGGCCGGGCCGTCGACCGCGTCCCGCTGGCCCCGCCGTCCCGGCCCTGAGCCCCTGGATCAGCCGAGCCTGCCGACCGCCTGGTGGTACGTCCAGGCGGCTCCCCGGGCTGCACTTGGGCGCGGCTGCCCATGAGGCCTGGGGGGGCTGCACTTGGGCTCGTGGCAGCCGTATACGAGGTGCCGTCAGCCGATGACCTGGGGAAGTTCCGTGCGGGATGTGATGCCGAGCTTGGGGTAGGCGCGGTAGAGGTGGTGGCCCACGGTGCGTGGGCTCAGGAAGAGCCGGGCGGCGATCTCGCGGTTGGTGGCACCGGCGGCGGCCAGGCGGACGACATCACGTTCCCGCGGGCTGAGGCGGGCGAGGAGTACGTCCTCGGGGCCGGCCGCCTGGTCGACGGACTCGCCGCAGGCCTGCAGTTCGGTGCGGGCGCGATGGGCCCACGGTTCCGCGCCCAGCTGCTCGAACACCTCCAGTGCGGCGCGGAGACGGCGGCGGGCGTCGGAGCGGCGGCGGGCTCGGCGCAGCCATTCGCCGTAGAGGAGCTCGGTCCGGGCTCGGGCGAAGGGGCGGGCGCGGGCGCGGGTGTCAGTCTCGCCGTGCGAGTGCGGGGCCGCGTCAGGGTGCAGGTCCGGGTGCGGGTACGGGGGCGGGTCCGCGTGCGGGTACGGGGGCGGGTACGCGCGCGGGTCCGGGTGCAGGTCCAGGGCGGTGGCGAAGTGGGTTTCGGCCGAGTCGTCCGGAGCGGTCAGGGCCCGGCAGCGGTGGAGCAGGGCGGCGGCGGCCGGGGTGTCCGCCGCCTTCACCCACTGCTCCAGGCAGGCCAACGGTTCCTCGGCCTGGTCCTGTTGCCCGGCTCGTACGGCGGCCTCGACGAGGTCGGGCAGGAGGAAGACGGACAGCAGCGGGTGGGTGACGCGGCCGCGCGCCGCCCGGAGGTGGTGCAGTGCGCTGTCCGCCCGGCCGGAGCCCAGGTCGAGCAGGCCGAGAGCGCTGTGGGCGTGGGCGGCTGCCAGGTCGATGTCGTGGGCGTCGGCGTGGCGCAGGGTCGCTTCGGCGAGGGATCGGCAGCGCTCCTCCTCGCCGTTCAGGGCGGCCAGTACTGCCAGTGCGGCCCGCAGGTGGGTCGCCCGGTGGTGGCGGCCGTACTGCTCGGCCACGGCGAGCCCTTCGGCGGCGGCGCTCGCCGCTTCGGCGTGCCGCCCCAGGGACAGCTGTACCTGGGCGAGGACGTGCAGCGCGGTCTGCAGCCAGCCGACCACGTCCTGGTCGCGGCAGTCCCGTACGCAGGCCGTGGCGATATCGAGGGCGGTGTGGTGGTCGGTGAGCAGCTGGGCGTGGGTGGCGGCCAGGAGTCGTTCGGCGAAGCCGGCTTCCGGGCCCGGGAGTTGCCGGGGGTGCGAGAGCCGCGGGTGCTGTGGGGGCTGGGGGCGCTGGGGGCGCTGGGGGCGCTGCGAAGGCTGCGGAACCTGCGACGCCTGCGGGGGCGTTCCTGCGCCGAGGGGGCCGGTCAGGGCACGCATCGTCGCGTACTCCGGTGTGGCCGGCAGGCGGGCGCCGACCTCGGCGATCAGTGCGCGGTCGCCGGAGGAATTCGCGGTCTGCACGGCCTCGTTGAGGACCGGGAGCAGGCCGGGACCCGAGCCGATCCGGTCCGCGCATTCGATCAGGATGCGGGTGGCCACGCGTACCGAACCGTGGTCGAGTTCGACGATCGCCCGCACCCGGGCGAAGTCGGCGAGCGTCGCCGGGTCGAGGTCGAGTGCGTCGATACGGTCGGCCAGCGCCGCGGTGCGGTCGAACTGCCCTGCTTCGGCGGAGGTGATGGCCGCGGCGGCCAGAAGCCGGGCGCGTCCGACCGGGTCGCCGGTCAGCTGCGCGGCACGTTCGTACGCGGCCGAGGCGGAGGCCGCCCCCTGCCGCCCTCCGGCCCGGCGTGCGACGTCCGCCAGCTCCTCGGAGACCGCTTCGTCGATACCGGCCGTGGCGGCGGCGAGGTGCCAGGCCCGCCGGTCGGCCTGGTGGCCGGTGGTGTGCCCGGTGGAGTGCCCGCCGTGCAGCTGGTCGGCGAGCGCCCGATGGGCGGCGAAACGCCGGGCGAGGGCGGCGTCCTGGTAGGCGGCCGATCTGATGAGTGGGTGGCGGAAGGAGAGGGTGTTCTCGGTGAGTTGGACGAGGGTGGCGCGTTCGGCGGGTTCGAGGTCGCCGAGATCCGCGTCGAAGCGGGCCGAGGCGCGCAGGATCAGACCGAGATCGCCCGTGTCGTCGGCGGCCGCCACGAGCAGCATCGACCGGGTGGCGGCGGGCAGGCGGCGTATCTGCTCCTGAAAGGCCTCCTGGACCCGGCCCGCGGGTGAGGACAGGCCCACGGGAAGGGTGACCGGATTCAGCTGTCCGGCGCGCTGCTCCGCGGTCAGCGCCGCCGGAACCTCCAGGAGGGCCAGCGGATTGCCGGCCGCCTGCTCGGCGATCTGATCCCGTACGTACGGGGACAGGTCCGGTGTGCGATCGGCGAGGAGGGCGTCGGCGGACGTGGGGTCGAGGCCGTCGAGGCGCAGCCGGGGCAGCCCCGCGATCCGGGCGCCTCGGGCGCCGTCGCGTACCGCGAACAGCATCATCACCCCCTCGGTGTGCAGGCGGCGGGCGACGAAGGTCAGTACGTCCAGGGAGGCGTGGTCGAGCCATTGCGCATCGTCGACCAGGCACAGGAGCGGGCCGTCGGCCGCGGCCCGGGACAGGGCGGTGAGTACGGCGAGTCCGACCGTGAACCGGTCCCGTACGGCTTCGCCGCCGGTCAGTCCGAACACCGCCTGCAGCGCGGCCGCCTGCGGCGCGGGCAGTGCGTCCAGGCAGTCGGCGACGGGACGCAGCAGCTGGTGCAGGCCGCCGAAGGCCAGTTCCATCTCCGCCTCGATGCCCACGGTGCGCAGCACCCGTCCGGGGTGCGCGGCGCGGGCGGCATGCTCAAGGAGCGTGGTCTTGCCGATGCCGGCCTCGCCGTGGATCACAAGTGCGCCGCTGGTTCCCGCACGGGCCCGAGCGAGCAGGCGGTCGATCCGCTCCTGCTCCCCCGCCCGCCCGTACACCCTCCCGTACAACATGACCTCAACCTACCCAACACCCCCGGTCGTTCGGTCGTCCCATTGGGTCATGCCTACCGATGTGCCGGGCGGCCGGGCTCCGTAGCGTTCACGGCAGTTCGATTCGTTCACCCAGTTCGATTCCGGCGGCCGGGCGGCAGCCGCCGGCTGCCGGAATCCAGCCGCCGACCAAACCATCCCAGGAGCCGCCCGCCGTGCCCGAGCATGCCCACATCACCCCGCTGCACCGCCTCTCCGTGACCGACACCGCCGCCTGGCATCGCGTCGTCACCGCCTCGATGGCCCATGACGTGCCCGAGGAGCCGCCGCCGACGGCCGGGCAGGTGCACGCCCAGCTCACCAAACCCGCCCTGGGCAGCCATCAGCTCACCTGGCTGGCCACCGCGGAGGACGGCACCGTGACCGGCGTCGCCGCGCTGCGCCTGTTCACCTCGCCCGGCCAGGAGCATCTGGCCGAACTGCAGCTCCACGTCGACCCCGGACACCGGCGGCGGGGAACCGGTTCTCTCCTGCTGTCGACGGTCACGGCCGCCTGCCGCACGGAGAACCGGCGCACCCTCATCGCCGAGACCACGGACGGCGGTCCGGGCGAGGCGTTCTGCGCCCGGTGGGGCTTCCAGCGGGCCCTCACCCTCGACTACCTGCGCCTCGACCTCGACACCCTGGACACGGCAAGGATCGACGAGCTCGGCGGCGCAGAACACCCCGGCTACCGGCTGGCCGGTTGGACGGGCACCGTCCCCGACGAACTCGCCGAGGCCTTCGCCGCGGCCAAGAACGCGATGAACGACATGCCCGTCGGCGAACTGGACTTCGGCACCGTGCGGTGGGACGCCGACCGGGTTCGCGACATGGCGAAGGTGGTGGCCGGGCGCGGTGACACCCTGCTGACCGTGGCGGCGCTGCACAGCGACGGCGCCATGGCCGGGTACACCGAGATCGTGCTGCCCCGGGGCGGCGGCCCCCTGGCCCAGCAGTACGACACCGCGGTCGTCCCCGCCCACCGCGGTCACGGCCTGGGCCTGTGGGTCAAGGCCGCCATGCTGCTCCGGCTTCGCGCCGAACACCCCGAGGTCACCACGGTCACGACCGACAACGCCGAGGACAACGTCCACATGCTCGCCGTCAACCGGCAGCTGGGCTTCGGCCCCGGACGCCGTACGCACGAATACCAGCTGGAGCTGCGGCCCGCGTCCCTCACACCGGATACATCGGACATGCCGGATACGCAGAACGCGTCGGACACACCGAACACACCGAAGGAGCACACCAGAATGTCCCTCACGCTGACCGACCAGGACAAGCGCACCCTGCACTCCGCCGCCCACGGCGCGGTGGCCCTGCTCGCCGCCGCGGACGCCGCCGGCTCGCCCCACCGGATCTCCACGCACGCCTCCGTCGCGCTGGCCTCGGGGACCGGCCCGGTCGGACATGTACTCGCGGAGAAGGTCAAGGGCGGGACTCCGAGCGGCAAGTCCGTGGCGGAACTCGCCGACACCGTACTGCCCGCCCTGACCTCGGCGATGGGCCTGCTCGGGAAGCAGGATCCGGCACGGGCCGAGGACTTCCGCGGCATCGTCATGGTCGCCCTGGAGGCGGGCGTCCAGGCCCGTAAGGGCGAGCCGAGCCCGCCGCTGACGGACATGCTGCGGCGGATCACCGAAGCGCTGGACGCCGCCTGACCCCTGCGAGGGTCACGGCCCCGTCACCTCACGCCTCGACCGGGCCCTCGCGGAGCACGCCCCGCACCCGGTCCGCCGACACCGCTTCGGGCGGGAACTCCGCCAGCCACCAGGTGGCGCCCGCCCGGGCGTAGGGGGTCGGATCGGTGCCGGGCGGGAGGGCTACGGCGATGTCGTACGGGGTCCTCCCGGGCGGGCGCAGACCGGTGAGGGCGGTGAGGGTGGTGACGGCTTCGGCGAGCTGGTCCGGGTGTTCGAGGTTGACCGGGAAGTAGCCGTCGCACCGGGCGGCGCGGTGCA
Organism: Streptomyces lothianensis; assembly: GCF_047779955.1. Lineage (NCBI taxonomy): Bacteria > Bacillati > Actinomycetota > Actinomycetes > Kitasatosporales > Streptomycetaceae > Streptomyces > Streptomyces lothianensis. Next base: position 40,469 of record NZ_JBLMKT010000018.1, read on the forward strand.
GCGGCCGGACGCGGCCGGGCAGTCCCGCCGACCACACCGGCACGCCGGGGCGCTGAACGGGTCTGGGGAGGAAGGAAATGCCGTCCACCGTGTAGTGCCGGCCGTGGTGGTGCACCGGCCCGCCTGACCATGCACCGGCGAGGATCCCCAGGGACTCGTCGAGCATCTCCGCCCGCCGCCGGTCGTCGCATTCCTCGCCGGTCACGCTGAGTTCGCCGGCGAAACGGTCGCTGCCGAGACCGATCCCGAGCGTGAGGCGGCCGCCACTGAGCCGGTCGAGCGTCGCGGTCTCCCTCGCCGCCTTTGCCGGTCTGCGGCGGGCCAGGCCCTGTCTTCAAACCCCCCTCTGCCCCACGACGCCCGGCACGCACTCTCGCTGCACCGGCCGAAACCCCAAGTACGTCCAGTACGAGGGATTCCGGCCGGCACACCGAGAGCACGCACCGGACGCCGCAGGGCCGCCCTTCGGGCGACGAGGGGGGTTTGAAGACAGGACCTGGCGGTGTGACCATGGGGCCCAGCCGGAGGCGTTCGGTGGCGGCGGCGATCGCGGCCAGTGTGATCCACGGGTCGGCCACCTGCCGGACCGGCGCCCGCCAGCGCAGGTGGTCCCAGACGAACACGCCGTGCCAGCCCGCCTCCTCCGCCTCGGCGGCCAGGCGTACGGCCACCGCCGGTTCGGCGAGTTCGCCGAAGAGCGGAAGCCAGAGCGCCGAACGCAGCCCGGTCACGTCAGCCGCCCGCGGTGTGCCGGCTCAGGGCCCGTACGAACACGTCCCACAGCGGCCTCGGCAGGTCGTGCCCCGCGCCTTCCAGGACGAGCAGCCGGGCGCCGGGAATCGCGTCGCACAGCGCCTTGCCGTGCGGGAGCGGAAAGAGTGGGTCGTGGTCGCCGTGCACGACGAGGGCCGGTGCCTCGATGTCGCCGAAGCCGTGGGACGGACCGTCGAAGTTCATCGCGGAGTGGTTGACGAGCATGGCGGCGATGTCGCGGGTGCGGGCCACGTCCCGTTCGACCAGGGAACGTGTGGCGGCTTCGTCGAAGAGGGGCGAGCCGCCCGCGTACGCCTTCGCCGAGGCGAGCACGTACTCCACCACCGCGGCGGGGTCGGCGGGGTCCGGGGCGGCGGGGATGCCGCCGAAGAGGTCGGCCGAGGCGGGTGGGAGGCCGTCCTCGCCGGTGGAGGTGGAGACGAAGGTCAGCGAGACGACCCGGTCGGGGTGGTCCACGCCGAGGATGAGCCCGACTCCGCCTCCCATCGAGCGGCATACGAGGTGCGCCCGTTCGATGTCCAGGGCGTCCAGGATGCCGAGCGCGTCCCGGGCGAGGTCCGTGTAGGCGTAGCCCGGCTCACCGGGCGGGTAGCTGGTGGAGCGGCCGGTGTCCCGGTTGTCGTAGCGGATTACGAACCGGCCCTCGCGCGCGATCCGTTCGCAGAGCCCGGTCTCCCACCACAGCATCGAGGCGGCCGCGCCGTCGACGAGCAGGACCGCCGGGTCGGCGGGGTCTCCGTAGGTCTCCACGCAGACTCGGACGTCCTTGGACCCGGCATCGCCGAGCGCGACGAACTGTTCACCGTTGGACAGACTTTGATTGGTCATGACCGCCACGCTAGGGGCGCAAGTTCATCGGGAAAAGCGATACTTTCCGATGGATTCCATCGCGATCGCCGATCTCTCTCCCTTACGCTCCCCTACGCTGAGCCGCATGCCCGACATGGAACTGCGACACCTCGCCGCGCTGGCCGCCGTTGCCGACGAGGGCTCGTTCGGGCGGGCGGCCGCACGGCTCGGGTACACCCAGTCGACGGTGAGCCAGCAGATCGCGGGCCTGGAGCGGGCCGTCGGCGGCGCCGTCTTCGACCGGCCGGGCGGCCCGAGGCCCGTGCGGATCACCCCGCTCGGCTCGCTGGTGCTGGCTCACGGACGTGAACTGCTGCAGCGAGCCGGGGCGTTGACGGAAGCGGTGGACCGGTTCAGGGCCGGTGACGGCCGGATCGACATCGGCACCTTCCAGAGTATGTCCAACGTGATCCTGCCGCCGCTGGTACACAGGCTCCGCGAGGAACATCCCGGCTGCGACATCAGGCTGTACGAGGAGGAGGCCGCCCTCCCCCGGGTCGGCGAACTCGACCTCTTGTTCTTCGACGGCCGCGGCGACGCCGACGTCGAACACCTCAAGCTGCTCGACGACCCCTACCGCCTGGTGGCCCGCCGCGGAACCTTCCCCGACGGCCCGGTGGATCCGTCCTCGCTCGACGGCGCACCGACGGTGGCGCATCCGCCGGTCTGCGACCAGGCCCGCGTGGAGCAGGAGCTGGCACGCCGTGGCGTGCGGCCGCTGATCACGTTCCGCACCGCGGGCAACGAGACCGTGCTGTCGATGGTGCGCGCCGGTCTGGGCTCGGCGCTCCTGCCGCAGCTCGCCCTGCGCACCGCCGGCATCGGCTCCGACGACTCGCTGAGCGTCCACGAGCTGTGGCCGCCCCTCCCGCCGCGCGAGATCTTCCTGCTGTGGCAGGCAGGCCGCAGCCACTCCCCTCTCGCCACACGGGCGATCGCTCTCGCGACAGAGATCGCGGAGGGGCTCGCCCACTCCGCCTGACAGCTTGGGGCGCGGCATTCCGAAACCGGCCTGATCCGCCGGACACCCGCTACCCCAGCCCCCGAAGTGCCGCGCGCGCGAGGCGCACGAGGCCCGCGCGGATGCGCTGTTCGCCGAGTTCCGGCAGGAGCGCGGCCACATGCTCGGCCCCCGTCGCGGCGAGCAGGGCGTGAGCGGAGTGTTCGGGGTCGGGTGCGGTGCGCAGCAGGATCGCCGTGTGGCGGTGCCAGAAGCGGTAGGAGCCGATGCGGTAGCGCGCGCCGACGGCGGCGGTCTCCGAGGTGCGGACGAGGGCCAGGTTCTCCAGGAGGTAGTCGAGGTAGGCCTCGACGAACGCGGCGAGGCGTTCCTCGTCGGTGGTCCCGGGTCCCAGCGGCGGCGGTCCGTACAGGATCGCCTCCTGCAGTACGCGCTCGCGCGCGTCGAGGAGGGCCGCGGCGAGGCCGGACTTGTCGCCGAAGCGTCGGTACAGGGTGCCCTTGCCGACGCCGGCGGCTTCGGCGATCTGGTCCATGGAGACCTCCTCCACGCCGTGTTCGGCGAAGAGCCGCGCGGCCGCGTCCAGCACGGCGGCGCGGTTGCGCGCGGAGCGCGCCTGCTCCTTCGGCGGCGGGGTGCGCATCAGCTCCACCAGCATTGCGGAATCGGACTGCGGTCCGTTATCGTCTTGAGCCACAAGCGGACTATAGTCCGAATTCTGAAGGGGTAGGGATATGACCGCACTCATCACACGGGACGAACTCAAGGCGGCCATCGACGCGGGCACGGTGACCGTGATCGACGCACTGGGCGGCGAGTACTACGCCAAGCAGCACCTGCCCGGCGCGATCGAACTGCTCGCCGCCGACGTGAACGCCCAGGCGTCCACGCTGCTGCCCGACCGCGACGCCGCGATCGTCACGTACTGCTCCAACCCGGCGTGCCCCAACAGCGGCCAGGTCGCCGACCGGCTCACCGCGCTCGGATACACGAACGTCCGCAAGTACCGCGAGGGCATCCAGGACTGGGTGGAGAACGGCCTCCCCACCGAGTCCGCCTGACCGGCAACTCCACGAAGGCGGCGTGCCCGGCCGCGGCCGCCGGGGGTGAGACCGCTCCCGGGCGCGCCTCGGTAAGCCGCGCGGCACGCCACGCACCCGTGCACGCCGCCTTCGCCGCGTCCCGAGCCGGGCGCCACTCGCCTTCCGTGCGCCACTCGCCTTCCGGGGCCGCGAGCCCGCGTGGGGGCCGCTGCTTCGCGGCCCCCACGCGGGGTGTTCACCGCTGGTTGGTCGCGACGGCGGCGAGGTCGTCGTCCGCGTGACCGGCTTCGGCGGCCTGCCGGAATCCGGCCAGTGCGGCACGGGCCGGTGCGGCACGGGCCATCGGGACGTCCGCGGCAAGTTCACCGGCGAGCGGGGTGAGGTAGCGCAGATCCTTCGCGGCCGGCCGGACCGGGAAGCCGGGTGCGAAGTCACCGGCGGTCATGGCGCCGAACCCGATCACCGCGACCGTGGACCCTTCCGCGTTCACCGGCCTTCCCCTGAGAACACCCGCTCGAAGCCCCTGGGTCGGTTCACCACAGTGCCGACACGCTCTCAGAGGTGGGGCCGGGGAAGATATCGGTGTGCCCGGCGGCGATCGAGTCCGCGACGGTTTCCGCGACCGTGCGCGGCTCCGCCTTCGGCACTCCGTCGAAGCCGGGGAACATGTCGGTGTCGATACCGCCGGGTAGACGCCGTGCACCGCGATGCCGCGGCCGACCAGCCCCGGGCAGACGGACGCCACGCCCGCCGCCCCGGGCACGAGCCCTTCACCCGATCGGCCCGCATCGATGGCCACCCCCGCGCCCGGACTGGAGGCTGAGACCCGGGGCCACCGCGGATCGCCGGGCCCTCTTCGTACGGCATGGGCCCGCCCGCCCCCGGCAGACTGGAGTGCCCGATGAGCGACCCCGGCAAGGCGACGGGCAAGCCGCTGGAGGGCTGGCCGGAGCTGCTGCTCACGGCGATCATCGCGCTGGCCGCGGTCAGTACGGCCTGGGCCGGGTTCCAGAGCGCCAAGTGGGGTGGCGTGCAGGCGAATTCCTATGCTTCGGCGAACGCCGCACGCACCGAGTCGACCCGGCAGTCCACCGAGGCCGGGCAGCAGGTGACGATCGACGTGATCAGCTTCACCAGCTGGCTGGAGGCGCTGCAGCAGGAGATCCTGGAGGATCCCTCGAAGAGGCCGGAGGGGTCCTACGAACCCGATCCAGAGTCCCTGTCAGGGCAGCTCTTCGAGAGGTTCCGCAGCGAGTTCAAGCCAGCCGTACGGGCCTGGCTGGACACCAAGCCGCTGGCCAACAGCAAAACGGCGCCACCGGTGCCCTTCGCGATGCCGGAGTACACCCTCGCCACCGAGGAGGAAGCGGCCAGACTGCTCGCGGAGGCGGAACGCAATTCGGCCAACGCGCGGCAGGCGAACCAGCGCTCCGACAACTATGTGCTCACCGCGGTGCTCCTCGCCCTCGTCCTCTTCTTCGCCGCGTTCACCGGCAAGGCACGCAAGGGCGTCAACCGGTGGGTGCTGTACGGGCTCACCGTGGTCGCGCTGCTGGTCGCGCTCGGGCTGCTGATCTCGTATCCCGTGGAGATCTGACCACCCACCACAGGTGCGCCCGTCAGGCCCGCGCGTCGAGCCATGGCCTGCGGCCCGGGCCGGTCGGGTGGGTGCCGGTGACGGCCATGACGACCGAGTAGAGGCTGGTCTCGGCGGTGATGAAGAGCCGGTTGCGCTTGGCTCCGCCCCAGGCGATGTTGGACACCGCTTCGGGGATGTTCAGCCGCCCGATCAGCGTTCCGTCGGGGTCGTAGCAGTGCACGCCGTCGCGCATCGCGGCCGCCCACAGGCGGCCCTCCGCGTCGAAGCGCAGGTTGTCGAAGCGTGCGTGCGGGCGGGCCGAGGCATCGGCGAAGACCGCGCCGTCCGACAGCGTGCCGTCCTCGCGTACGTCGAAGACCCGGATGCAGCCGGCCCGGGTGTCGGAGACGTACAGGCGCTTCTCGTCGGCGGAGAAGACCAGACCGTTCGGGGCTCCGAAGCAGTCCGCGACAAGGCGCACCTCGCCGGTGGCGGGGTCGAGGCGGTAGACGCTGTTGGAGCCGGTCTCGCTCTCGGCGCGGTACCCCTCGTAGTCGCTGGTGATGCCGAAGTCGGGGTCGGAGAACCAGATCGAGCCGTCGGACTTCACGGCCGCGTCGTTGGGGCTGTTGAGCCGCTTGCCCTGCCGCCGGTCGGCGAGGACCGTGATCGTGCCGTCGTGTTCGGTGCGGGTCACGCGGCGGTTTCCCTGCTCGCAGCTGATCAGCCGGCCCTCGCGGTCGAGGGTGTTGCCGTTGGTGTGGCCCGCCGGGTGGCGGAAGACGGCGATGTTCCCGGTCTCCTCGTCCCAGCGCAGCATCCGGTCGTTGGGGATGTCGCTCCAGATCAGCTGGCGCCAGGCCGGCAGGTAGAGGGGACCTTCGGCCCAGCGGCTGCCGGTGTGCAGGACTTCCGGATCGCGGTCGCCGTTCATGCACCGTCCGGTGCGGAACCGTTCATCGAACATCTCGTACAGCGCAGGGCGCTCACTGGACATGACCCACTCCTCCCATTGCCGAATATCCTTCTGCTTGGCACGGATCCTGCAAGACGTCATACTGTCTGCGCAAGCCTTTACTGATTGGGGAGTTGTGGATCACGTGGACCGGAGCCTGCTGGCTCAACTCCAGGAGGACGCCACGCGGTCCTATGCCGCGTTGGGCGAGAGCGTGGGCCTCTCCGCGGGGGCCGCCCATGAGCGGGTGCGCAAACTGCGCGCGAGCGGCGTCATCCGGCGCACGACCGTCGAGGTGGACCCCGAGGCGGTGGGCAGCGGCGTCCTCGCCTACGTCATGGTGGACTCGACGGCGTGGATGGGGGATTCGGCGCGGGACTTCGCCGCGATCCCCGAGATCCTGGAGGCGCACGTCATCGCCGGAAGCGCCTCGGTCCTGGTCAAGGTCAGGACCGCGACCACCGGGCAACTGCAGGACGTACTGCGGCGGATCTACGCGATCGACGGAGTGAGCGGGACACAGGCGACGGTCGCCCTGGAGACCTTCTTCGAGCGCCCGGTCCCGACGGAGGCCGCCGGGTAGCGGACGGCAGTGGGCCGCCCAACCGGCCGATCAACCGGCCGATCAACCGGCCGATCAACCGGCCGGCTCGGGCGGGGCGGCGCACGGCGCGGGTCAGGCGCGACGCAGGTCAGGTACGGCGGCGCACGGCGCGCGTCAGGTACGGCGGCGGCGCACGGCGCGGTAGCCGTTCCAGAGCACCGCGCACAGCAGGATGACGCCGAGAACGGTCACCGAGAGCGCGATCCAGGCGTTCCCGAGGCGCTCGCTCGTCGCGTCGGAGGCGTCGGCCTCGCCCACCACCCGGCCGTCGATCACGAGGTTGCACTGCGAAGTCGAGGGATCGCAGGCCGGGTCGGTGTCGGTCATCAGGTTCACCCCGGACCAGATCATCACGGCCGACAGGGCCAGGCCCGCCGAAAAGGCGAGGACCATCGCGGCCTGCCCCAGCTTCCGCTTGCCGCGCAGGAGCGGGCCGGCCACCCTGGCCAGCGGCTGGAGAACGAGCATGGCGGGGAAGACGAGCAGCGGACGCCAGTCCATCATGGCGAGTGCCACCGGCGCCCCGGCGAGCAGCGAGAACAGGCCCGCGCAGCCCAGATCCTCCTTGAACTCCTGCACCGCCGTCTTCGGCTCCGGAGGTGCGCCCGGTCCGCGCCTTCCGGCCCCTCCCGGTCCCGTCCGCCCGGTCCGTCCCGACTGCCCCACCACGGGCCTCTCCCCCAACAGTTGACCTTCAGTAGTCCAGAAGTCTCACGCCTGCCCAGCGTCCAGCAATCCAAGGCCGGAATCAGAATCTGCGCGGCAAGAGCGGGTAGTTGGCTCATATACGTGGTGCAGATGCCTGTCAACGCGATGCCGAGGGGAGAGGTTCGCCGGTGGCCCATGTTCTGCGGTCCGCCGGGCCCGCCCCGTACAAGCCGCTCTTCAAGTGGGCGTCCTCACCGACGCCGCCGAGCCGCCGTGGCAGGTCCTGGACGCGCGCGAGCTGCGGCCCCATGACCGGCACCGGAGCTGAACGCCGCCCCGCTCAGCGCAGCTCGCTGAAACGCTCCGTGGCCCGGGTGCGTCCGGCGACGATGATCGTGTCGTCCGCCTCCACAACGGTCTCGGCGGTGGCGTACGTGAAGCCCTCGCCGGGCCGTTTGATGGCGACGACGGTGACGCCGTGCCGGGTGCGGACGGCGCTGTGGGACAGCGGAATGCCGATGACGTCGGCCGGCGGGCTGGTCTTGACCATGGCGAAGCCGTCCTCGAACTCGATGTAGTCGAGCATCCCCCCGCGTACGAGGTGGGCGACCCGCTGCCCCATGTCGTGCTCGGGGTAGACGACGTGGTGGACACCGAGCTGGGTGAGGATGCGGCCGTGCGCCTCGCTGATGGCCTTGGCCCAGACGTTCTGGATGCCGAAGGAGATCAGCAGCGAGGCGGTGAGGATGCTCGCCTCCAGGTCGGTGCCGATGGCGACGACGGCGCGCTCGAACTCGTGGACGCCGAGCTGGCGCAGGGCGTCCTCCTTCGTGGAGTCCGCGCGCACCACATGGGTGAGGGAGCCGCTGAGTGCCTGGACGGTCTCGGCGTTCTCGTCGATGCCGAGCACCTCGGTGTCCTCGTCGACGAGCTCCAGGGCCAGCGCGCGGCCGAAGCGGCCGAGGCCGATCACGACGACGGAGCTCTCCGGGCGTCCGCGGCGCTTCTTGGGGCTTGGTTTCCTAGCCAATGACGGGTCGCTCCTCGGGCAGGTCGTACAGGCGGACGCGGCTGCGCAGCGCGAGCGCGGAGGCCACTGTGATGGGGCCGAGACGGCCGATGAACATCAGCGCGACCAGCATCAGGTGCAGTCCGGTCGGCAGGTCGGCGGTGATCCCGGTGGACAGGCCGACGGTGGCGAAGGCCGAGACGGTCTCGAACAGCGAGTGGTCGAGATTGTGCTCGCTGAAGACCACGAAGGCCAGGGTGGAGATGGCGACCGCAGCCACCGAGAGCAGCACGATCGTGAGGGCCTGCCGCTGGAGGTCGCCGTGCAGGCGGCGGTGGAAGATGTTGACCGCGCCCTCGCCGCGGATCTCCGCGTATATGACGAAGAACAGCACGGCGAACGTGGTGACCTTGATGCCGCCCGCGGTGCCGGCGCTGGCGCCGCCGACGTACATCAGGACATCCGTGCCCAGCCAGCTCGCCGGGTTCATCTGCGAGGTGTCGAGGCTGTTGAAGCCGGCGGTGCGCGGCATGACGCCCTGGAAGAAGCCGGCGAGCAGCTTCCCCGGGGTGTCCAGCGCGCCCAGAGTGGCCGGATTGGACCATTCGATCGCGGTGATGAAGGCGCTGCCGCCGACCAGGAAGATGCCGGAGGCCCACACCACGATCTTGGTGTGCAGGGACCAGTCCCGCGGCCGGTGCCAGCGGCGGCGCAGTTCGAAGAGGACCGGGAAGCCCAGCCCGCCGGCGATGACCGCGAGCGCGATGGGCAGGCTGATCCACGGATCGGCGACGAAGCCCATGAGGCTGTCGGAGTACAGGGCGAATCCGGCGTTGTTGAACGCCGACACGGCGTGGAAGACGCCGAGCCACAGCGCCCGTGGCCAGGATTCGTCGTACGCGGTGGCGAAGCGCAGCATCAGCACCAGGGCCGTGAGCGCTTCGAGCAGCAGGCTGACCTTGACCACGCCGGTCACGACCGAGCGGATGTCACCGAGGCCCAGGGCCTTGGTCTCCGCGGCGGCCGTGAGGCGTGCCTTCAGGCCCATGCGGTGCGATACGAGCAGCACGAGCACGGAGGCGAAGGTCATGATGCCCAGGCCGCCCACCTGGATGAGCCCCAGGATCACGGCCTGCCCGAAGCCGCTCCAGTAGACGGGTGTGTCGACCACGATGAGACCGGTCACGCACACGGCGGAGGTGGAGGTGAACAGGGCCTCGACGAGACCCGCGCCGCCCGCTCCCGCCTTGGCGGCGGGGAGCATCAGCAGGCCGGTCCCGGCCGCGATCGCCGTACCGAATCCGGCCACGACCGCCTGCGCCGGATGCCGCAGGCGGGGCCGGAGGCGCGTCACCACAGCGAGGCCTTGGCCGGTCCTCGGACCGGCACCATGATTTTTCGCACCAAAGGACGATAGACAACCTCTTCCGCTTTCCGGCGGCGGCCCCCGGTTTGCGCGCGGTCGCATCCGGGCGCAAACCCGGCGCGTCCGGCCGGATACCGCCCGCGTCCGAGCGGATACGGGCGGTATCCGGCCGGAATACTGCGTGTCCGAGCGGTACCCGCCTCTCGCACGTCGCGGAGTCCGACTCCCGCACGCCGCGGAATACGCCTCTCGCACGTCTTGCCAGCGCGTCAACCAGACCTGATCCTGGACCAGTTACTGATCAGTAAGCGCTTCGGAGGCCGCGGATGACCACGCCAGCACGTGCCGATCACGACGTCCTCATCAGCGGAGCCGGGCTCGCCGGATGCGCGGCGGCGATCCTGCTCGCCCGGCGCGGCCTGCGGGTCGGGCTCCTGGAGCGGCGCTCGGACCCCGAGGCGTACAAGGTGCTGTGCACCCACTCGATCACCGCCAACGCCCACCCCGTACTCCGCGACCTCGGGCTCCTCGACGCACTCGAGCAGGCCGGGGCCGTACGCAACCACGCCCGCTGGTACACGCGCTGGGGGTGGGTGGAGCCCGAGGGCTCAGATCTGCCGTACGGGTACAACGTGCGGCGCAGCACCCTCGACCCGCTGGTGCGGGCCGCCGCGGCCGACACGCCCGGGGTGGAGCTGCTGACCGGGCACCAGGTGACCGGGGTGATCAGGGACGGCGGGCGCGTCGCGGGTCTGCGAGCGAGGTCGGACGGCGGCGAGCGGGAGCTGCGGGCGCGGCTCGTCGTCGGCGCCGACGGGAAGGACTCCGCGGTGGCCCGGCACGCCGGGGTGCCGGCGAAGGAGCACGCGAACGGCCGCTTCGGCTATTTCGCGCACTTCCGCGGGCTGCCGCTGCCCGGGGGCAAATCGCAGGTCTGGTTCATGGAGCCGGACATGGCGTACGCCTTCCCCAACGACGACGGCGTCACGGTCCTCGCGGTACTGCCCGACAAGAAGCGGCTGCCGGAGTTCCGCGTCGACCTGGAGGCAGGCTTCCTCGCGGCGATACGCGCCCTGCCGCAGGCGCCGGACGTCGATGCCGCGCAGCGCGTCTCGAAGATCGTCGGCATGCGCGACTATCCGCTGCAGACCCGTGCGCCCGTCGCCGAGGGCGTCGCCTTCGTCGGGGACGCGGCCCTGACCGGCGATCCGCTGTGGGGCGTGGGCTGCGGCTGGGCGCTGCAGTCCGCGCAGTGGCTGGCCGAGGCGGTGGCGCCCGCGGTGGCCGGGCAGGGTGATCTCGGCAAGGCGCTCGCCGGGTACGCGCGCCGGCACGGGCGGCGGCTGCGCGGGCACCAGGCCCTCGGCGTCGACTTCGCAAGGTCCCGCCCGTTCAACGGCCTGGAACGGCTGGTCTTCTCGGCGGCCACGCGCGATCCGGCGGTCGCCCGCCACATGCACCTGTTCGCCTCCCGGCTGATGAGCCCGGTCCGATTCCTCAACCCGGCGGTGCTGGCGCGGGCGGCGGCGGTGAATCTGCGGCATCGGCGGGCGTGAGGCGGGGCGTCGCGGAGGGGGTGAGGCGGGACCTCGCGGAGGGGGTGAGGCGGGGACCTCGCGGGCGTGACGCGGGGTATCGCGAGCGCGACGCGAGGTAACGCGGGTGGCCTCTGACGCGTGGATCGGCAGTTGTGATCAGGACGTAATCAGATCGGGCGCAACCTTTGTCGTCCCCGGCGAATCAAACTTCACGTCGTCAACAATCCGTCGACTCCATCGACGCCTTTTGCCCGGGGGCCCCGAGTGCTGCACCGCAGTCGCATACGTACCACCCTTGCCGCCACGCTTGCCGTGGCCGTCCTCACCCTGACCGGCTGCGAGGGTGGTGACGAAGACACTTCCGCAGCGGACACCGCGGCACCGACCGCCACGGCCGAGCCGACCGAGGAGTCGAGCCCGGCCGAGACGGAGCCGGAGGAGAAGGAAAAGGAAGAGGAGAAGAAGGAAGAGGAGAAGGTCCTCTTCAAACGCGGCGACAACTCCGAGAAGGTCCGCGACCTGCAGGCCCGCCTCGTCCAGGTGAAGCAGCTGAAGGCCGTGCCGAACGGCAACTACGGCCCGGCCACCGAGGGCGCGGTCACCGAGTTCCAGAGCGCGCAGAAGCTCGATGTCACCGGCATCGTCTACGAGTCGACCTGGGAGAAGCTGACCTCGCTGACCAAGGCGCCGACCCGGGACGAGATGTTCCCGAAGAAGCAGATCTTCGGCATCGGCGACAACAGCGACAAGGTGCGTGATCTGCAGGCGCGCCTCAAGCAGCTCGATCACTTCAAGCAGAACCCGACCGGCTACTACGGCACGGTCACCCAGAGCTCCGTGAAGTCGTACCAGAAGGCCGCGGGCCTGGAGGTCACCGGCACGGTCTACGAGGACACCTGGGAGAAGCTGACGGGCCAGACCCGCAAGCCCACCGCCGACGAGCTGAAGCCCCCGGTGAAGCTGCCGGACGTCGACGACTCCGCCGCCGACCTCGACGAGCGGTGCATGACCGGCCGTGTGCTCTGCATCTCCAAGACCTCCAAGAAGATGGCCTGGGTGATCGACGGCAAGGTCAACAAACTGTTCGACGTCCGCTTCGGCGCCAAGGGCTACGAGACCCGTGAGGGCGTCTTCGACGTCTACTGGAAGAGCCGCGACCACGTCTCGACGATCTACGACTCCCCGATGCCGTTCGCGATGTTCTTCGACGGCGGCCAGGCCGTCCACTACTCCGAGAACTTCGCGCAGAACGGGTACGTCGGCGGCTCTTACGGCTGCGTCAACGTGCGTGACTACGAGGGCCTCAAGTGGCTCTTCGACACGCAGGTGAAGACCGGCACCAAGGTCGTCATCCACTGGTGACACCGTGACACCACGGCCCGGCCCCCGCCCGCCAGCACTCGGGCAGGCGGGGGCCGGGCCGTTTGCGTTCCGCGACGGGGCACGTGCCGCCTGCCCTTCCCACCCCCTGTGCCCCTCCGGAACCGGCTTCATCCGTACGACACTTGGGTACGCGAGAGCACGTACCGGTAGGCGTAACCGGGTAGCGAGGGGGACGCGATATGCGGGACGGCCATCGGGCCGAGGCCGAGCGGCTGCTGGCGCGCGCGGTCGAGGAGGAGGTGCGCCGCTCCGGCGGGCGCACCGACGGGAACGTACTGCTGAGCCGGGCACGCGGCGCGCTCGACACCATGGCGGCGAGCGCCTCCGAGGAGTACACGGCCTATCTGCAGGCCCTCGACGAGTCGGAGGCCGGGGCGCGCTCCTTCGGCGACCGGCTCGGCAAGGAGGGAACCACTCCCCTGCTGGTGACCGCGGTGGCCGCCGTCGCCGCCGCCGTGGCCGACCTCGCTCTCGGTACGGGCACGGACACGGCGCTGGGCGCCGGGGCAGCCGTGGCCGTGGCGGGCGCGGCGGCCACCTTCGGGAAGATCACGGCGACCCACTGGCCGGCCGCCCACCACGCGGCCGGGGCCCGCAACCAGCCCGGCGGCCCCGAACAACTGCGGCTGCAGTGGCTCACGGCCCTGGAGGTACGGGGTATCCGGCCGTACATCGACCAGCAGCGCGTCGTGGCCGGGCGCCCCGGCACCGCCTCGAAGCAGGCGAAGGCCTCCACACTGCTCACGCGGGACAAGAGCCAGGCGGCGCGGCGGCGCAGCGTACTGGAGAGCTCCTTCGCCCAACTTCCCTCCCTGGAAGGCCCGTTCACCGGGCGACGGCAGGAGCTCGGCCGTATCGGCCAGTGGGTGCACGCGGCCCGCGCCTCGACCGAGACCAAACCCACCGTCGTCGTACTCCACGGCACCCCCGGCTCCGGCCGCTCCGCCCTCGCCGTACGCGCCGCACACGACCTGCGCGACCAGTTCCGCGGCGCCTGCCTCGTCGACCTGCGCGGCGACAGCACCACCGACCAGCCGCGCACCACCCGCGACGCGCTGCTGCACCTCCTGAACCGGCTCGGCGCACCCCGCGAACAGCTCCTGTTCCGCGGCGGGGCCTCCACCGCCCGCGCGGAGCCGGGAGCGGAGGGAAGCTCCTCGCACGAGCAGCAGCTGCGCCGCCTCACCGAGCTCTACCACCAGCACCTCACCGGGCTGCCCGTCGTCATCGTCCTCGACGACGCGGGCGACGCCCGGCAGGTCCGCACCCTGATCCCCGAGCGCTCCGACTCCCTCGTCCTCGTCACCAGCCGCACCCCGCTCGACCTCGGCGCCGACACCCCCGCCTGGGTGCACCACCTGCCGGTCGAGGCACTCGACGCGGCCGGCGCGGAGGAACTCCTGACCGCCATGGCGCAGGACACGAGCGGCCCCTACGACGCCGAGGCGGCCGACCGGATCACCCGGCTGTGCGGAGCACTGCCCCTTGCCCTGCGCATGGCCGGTTCCGCGCTCGGCCCGCGCTCCCCGCGCCGCCTCGCCGAGGACCTGGAGGCCTACGGGCCCGTCGACGTCATCGAACGCGCCCTGTGGCTGCGCTACACCGACCAGAACGAGACCGGCCGCCGCCTCCTGCGCCGCCTCGCCCTCGCGGGCCGCGCCTCACTGGGCGCCGCCGCGGCCGCCGCCCTCCTCGCCACCGACGAACAGGCCGCCACCACCCACCTCACGGCCCTCGTCGAGGCCGGCCTCCTCGACCACGTACGCGGCAGCCGCTACCGGCTGCACGACGTCGTACGCGCCTTCGCCCAGGCCCGTCTCCTCGACGAGGAGGACCCCGCCGAACGCGGCGCCGCCCAGGAACGGCTCATCACCAACTACGCCGAACTCGCCGACTCCGTGATCCGCCTCGTCGACGGCAAGACCTCCACCCGCGCCGACCAGTTCGGCCCGCACGGATTCACCTCGCTGGAAGCCGCCCTGCGCTGGCTGGACGACGAATCCTCCTTCATCACCGCGGCCCTGCGGCACGCCGAAGGCGTCGACCAGCAGGCCGTACTGAACCTGCTCGGCGCGCTGTGCGACTACTGTCTGCTGCGCGGCGACCTCTACCGCCTCGGCGAGATCAGCGAACTCACCACCGCCGTCGACCAGGGCCTCCTCGGCCGCTCCGTGCAGTGGCGCACCGGCATCGCGGCACGCCAGCTCGGCGAACTCGACAAGGCCCGCAGCACCCTGTCCTCCGTCGTCGACCTCTACTTCGAGGCCCACCACGAACCCGGCGCCGCCCGCGCCCTGGGCTCCCTCGGCATCACCCTGCACCACCAGGGCCAGCTCACCGAGGCCGCCGCGAAACTCCGCGAAGCCCTCGACCTGCAGGCCTCACCCGCCCTCGACGCCGACCGCGCCTGGACCCTGCACGCGCTCGCCGCCGTCGAACGCGACCGCGCACAGATCGCCGAGGCCCTGCGCCTGCTCCGCCAGTCCCTCGCCCTCCACCAGGCCGGCGAATCCGTCCACGGCCAGGCCTGGGCGCACTTCCAGCTCGGCCAGGTCCGGCTGCGCATGGGCGAGGTGGCGCGCGCCGAAAGCGAACTGCAGACGGCCCTCGACCTGTACGGACAGACCCGCGACCCACGCGGCGAAGCCTGGGCGATCACCCAGCTCGCCCGCGCCCGGCTCGTCGCCGGCGACATCTCCCCCGCCGTGGACGGGCTGCGCCAGGCCCTCTCGCGGCACCGGGACAACGAGGACGCCCGCGGCCAGGCCTGGACCCTGTACTACCTGGGCCAGGCCCTGGAGGAACGCGGCGACCTCGACCAGGCCGTACGCGAACTCGAACGCGCCCGCACGATGTTCTCCCGGATGCGCGACGTCTACGGGCTCGCCTGCGCCCGCCACCACTCCGGCCGCGCCACCCGCGACCAGGGCGCGGCCCGCACCGGCTCCCTGCGCAACTCCGGCTTCGCCCGCCAGCTCCTCGCCGACTCCCGCGCCGACTTCCACCGCATCGGAGTCGCCCACGGCGAGGCCTGGACCTGCCTGGAACTCGCCGTCGTCGACGCCGGCAACAACCGCTGTGCCCAGGCCCTCGACCTGTGCGACACGGCCGCCGCGCTCTTCGCCTCGTACGGCGACCGGCGCGGCGAGGACTGGGCCCGCTTCCTTCGCTGCACGCTCCTCCCCTACGCCTCCCCCGGCGGCTCGGAGGTCGGCGCGGCGGTCGCCCACGAGGAACTCCTCCAGCTCACCACCGCCGACCACCCGAGCCGCGACGGCAAACTCGCCGAATACCTTCCGGCCTACGCGCTGATGCTGGAACGCGGAATCGACCTGGAGGCAGGCTGGCAGGCCTGGCGCCTGGGCATGGTCCCGGGCCGCCACGCCCGGGAGATCATGGGAGTGGCCGCCGCCCCCTGACCGGGCCCGCCGACCGGGGCGGTCCTTCGCGAGTCCGCACACACGAGAGCCCCCGGCCTGCCGGCCGGGGGCTCCTGCGTGCGTGCGCGGGGCTCAGCCGCTGTACGGCTTCGCGTCCAGGACGCGGACCGAGGCCATCTTGCCGTTCGGCAGCTCGTACTCCGCGTCCTCGCCCTTCTTCTTGCCGTTGACCCCCGCGCCGAGCGGGGACTGCGGCGAGTAGGTGTCGATGTCGGCGGAGGCGTACTCGCGGGAGGCGAGCAGGAACGTCATCGTGTCGTCCTCGTCGCCGTCGAAGGCGATCGTGACGACCATGCCCGGCTCGACGACGCCGTCGTCCGCCGGCGCCTCGCCGACCTTGGCGTGTTCGAGGAGCTGGGTCAGCTGGCGCACCCGGAGCTCCTGCTTGCCCTGCTCCTCCTTGGCCGCGTGGTACCCGCCGTTCTCCCGCAGGTCACCCTCCTCGCGCGCGGCGGCGATCTTCGCGGCGATCTCGGTGCGTGCGGGACCAGACAGATACTCAAGCTCGTCCTTGAGCTTGTTGTACGCCTCCTGGGTCAGCCAGGTGACGTTGTCGCTGGTCTGGGTCACAGGTGCTCCTCGTAGGTACTGGGAATACAAAGCATCGCCCTACCCCGAAGGATGTTCCTTCCTGGGTGGGCGAAACCACGAGCCTAACAATTCAGGCGGGAAAGAGGGAGGACGTAACGCGCCCGACCGCGTCGCCGCAGGTCAGTGCCGCGAGCAACCGACAGGCGTCGGTGCTGCGAGCAGCCGACGAGCGTCAGTGCCGTGAGCAACCGCCAAGCATCAGTGCTGCGAGCAGCCGACAAGCTCCGCTGCGGTGGCCCGCTCGATGGTCTCCAGCGTGATCACCTCGACCACGGAGGTCTCCGCCTGGTCGAAGACCACGTCCACGCGGCTGACCTCGCGCCCCGACTCGGCGAGCGCCCGCACCGTGCAGACCCCCGAGGCCTCGGCCGCCTTGCGGACCTCCAGAAGCACTTCGACCTCGGTGTCGGAGACCACCTTGGACTTGGTCAGCTCCCCGCTGAAGTTCTGTTTGGCCGAAATGTAGTCGTAGCCGAACCAGCCGATGAGCGCGAGCATCAGCACCCCGAGCACCGCGCCGACGATCTTGAGGTTGCGGTCGGCGCGCTCGTCCGAGGAGGCCCCGTAACGGGACTCGGGGAGCGTCTGCGGTGCCGCGCTCATGATCGTCCTTTCGGCAATGGCTTGAAACGGCTCCTGCGGGCCCGATGGGCGCCTCGGTGCGGGAGCCCGCTGCGGGAGCTTTGTGCGGACCGGGGAATTATCCCGCCCCGCCTTCCGTCACTATAGGAGGCGATTGAAGCGACCGAGGACCGAGGACCCGCCTTGACTGAGCAGCTGCGACTGATGGCCGTGCACGCCCACCCCGACGACGAGTCGAGCAAGGGCGCGGCCACCATGGCCAAGTACGTGTCCGAGGGGGTGGACGTCCTTGTCGTGACCTGCACGGGCGGCGAGCGCGGCTCCGTACTCAACCCGAAGCTCCAGGGCGACAAGTACATCGAGGAGAACATCCACGAGGTGCGCCGCAAGGAGATGGACGAGGCGCGCGAGATCCTCGGCGTGAAGCAGGAGTGGCTCGGCTTCGTCGACTCGGGCCTGCCCGAGGGCGACCCGCTGCCGCCGCTGCCGGACGGCTGCTTCGCCCTGGAGGACGTGGACAAGGCCGCCGGTGAGCTGGTGCGGCAGATCCGCTCCTTCCGCCCGCAGGTGATCACCACGTACGACGAGAACGGCGGGTACCCGCACCCCGACCACATCATGACCCACAAGATCACGATGGTGGCCTTCGAGGGCGCGGCGGACACCGAGAAGTACCCGGAGTCCGAGTACGGGACCGCGTACCAGCCGCTGAAGGTCTACTACAACCAGGGCTTCAACAAGCCGCGCACCATCGCCCTGCACGAGGCGCTGCTCGCGCGCGGCATGGAATCCCCGTACGGGGAGTGGCTGGAGCGCTGGAAGCAGTTCGAGCGCGCCGAGCGCACCCTGACCACGCATGTGCCGTGCGCGGACTTCTTCGAGACCCGCGACAAGGCGCTGATCGCGCACGCCACGCAGATCGACCCCGACGGCGGCTGGTTCCGGGTGCCGATGGAGATCCAGAAGGAGGTCTGGCCGACGGAGGAGTACGAGCTGGCGAAGTCACTCGTCGACGTGTCCCTCCCCGAGTCCGACCTCTTCGCGGGCGTACGGGACAATGCCTGACATGAGCGTGAATCTGGCACAGGCGGTCCTGCTCGCGAAGGAGCTCGACGAGGACAAGGTGACCCCGGGCGTCCTGGGGTTCCTCGTCTTCGCGGCCCTCGCGGTGGGGGTGTGGTTCCTGATGAAGTCGATGAACCGCCACATGGGCCGCGTCGACTTCAAGGAGTCCCCCGACCCCGAGGCGCCCGCGTCGCCGACGTCGCCGAAGGGCGAGGCACCGCAGGCCTAGGCGGCGTCCGAGGCCCGGCCGTCAGCCCGTGACGTGACGAAGCCCCCGGCCGACGGCCGGGGGCTTCTGTCCGGGCATCGGACGCGGACCTACTTCGCCGCGTTGCGGTACTTCCGGACGGCGAGGGTGCGGAATACGACGATGATCACGATCGACCAGATCAGGGACGCCAGGATCGGGTGCTCCATCGGCCACGCACCCGTGACCGACTTCGGCACCCCGGCGATCGTGTTGCCGAACAGCTCACGGGCCGCCGCCACCGTCGCGCTGAACGGATTCCACTCGGCGACGTGCTGCAGGAAGGCCGGCATCCCGTTGACCGGCACGAAGGCGTTCGAGATGAAGGTCAGCGGGAACAGCCAGATCAGGCCGCCGGAGGTCGCGGCCTCCGGGGTGCGGACCGAGAGGCCGATCAGCGCGCCGATCCAGGTGAAGGCGTAGCCGAGCAGCAGGAGCAGGGCGAAGCCCGCGAGCACCTTGCCGATGTTCTCGTGGGTGCGCCAGCCGACCAGGAGCGCGACGACCGCGAGCACGGTCAGCGTGATGGCCGTCTGCACGAGGTCGGCCAGGGTGCGGCCGGTCAGCACGGCGCCGCGCGCCATGGGCAGCGACCGGAAGCGGTCGATCAGGCCCTTGTGCATGTCATCGGCGATACCCGCTCCCGCACCGGCCGTGGCGAAGGTGACGGTCTGGGCGAAGATGCCCGCCATCAGGAATTCCTTGTACGCGCTCGCGCTCACACCGGCGCCCGGGATGGCGATCGAGCCGCCGAAGACATACGTGAACAGCACGACGAACATGACCGGCTGGATGACGCCGAACAGGATCATCTCGGGAATCCGCGCCATGCGGATCAGGTTCCTTCGGGCAACCACCAGGGAGTCCCTGATCGACTGCCCGATGCTGCCTCCCGCGGGCAGCTTGACCGTCTCGGTCACCGCACTCACTTCACGGCCTCCTTCTGGGCCTTGCGTCCCTTACCGGCGTCCGCGTCCTCGCCCTCACCGTTCGCCTCTTCCTCCTCGGCCTTGTGGCCGGTCAGGGAGATGAAGACGTCGTCGAGCGTCGGGCGCCTCAGGCCGATGTCGTCGATTTCGATGCCCCGCGCGTCGAGCTCGCGGATGACCTCCGCGAGAAGTTTCGCGCCGCCCGTGACCGGGACGGTGAGCTTGCGGGTGTGTTCGTCGACCGTGTGGCCGGACTCCGTCTTGGCGAAGGCGCGCAGCACGTCCCCGGCGGGGGCGATGTGCTCGGGTTCGTGGACGACTACCTCGACGCGCTCGCCGCCGGTCTGGGCCTTGAGCTGGTCGGAGGTGCCGCGGGCGATGACGTGGCCGTGGTCGATGACGCAGATGTCGTGGGCGAGGTGGTCGGCCTCCTCCAGGTACTGCGTGGTCAGGAGGAGGGTCGTACCGCCGTCGACGAGTTCCTTGATGACCTCCCACAGCGCCTGGCGGTTGGTGGGGTCGAGGCCGGTGGTCGGCTCGTCCATGAACATCACGGGCGGTGAGACGACGAGGGCCGCGGCGAGGTCGAGGCGGCGGCGCATGCCGCCGGAGTAGGTCTTGGAGGGTCGGTCGGCGGCGTCCGCGAGGTTGAACCGGTCGAGGAGCTCGGCCGCGCGGGCCTTCGCCGCGCGCTTGCTCATCTGGTAGAGCTGGCCGACCATCTGCAGGTTCTCGCGGCCTGTCAGGTATTCGTCGACCGCGGCGAACTGGCCGGAGAGGCCGATGGAGCGGCGCACCTCGTTGGGGTGCTTGACGACATCGATGCCGGCGACCCGGGCCGTGCCGCTGTCGGGGGTGAGCAGCGTGGTCAGGCAGCGGACCGCGGTGGTCTTGCCCGCGCCATTGGGGCCGAGGAGCCCGAGGACGGTGCCCTCGGGGACATCGAGGTCGACGCCGTCCAGAGCCTTTACGTCGCCGAAGTGCTTCACCAGGCCTTCGGCGTAGATGGCGCCTGGCATATGAGTTCTCCCAGGGGTGGGTGAGCTATGCGGATATATGGCTGTTGCACGGAAAGCGTAGGTTCGGTCGCGCGGATGCGCGAGCGGTCACACAGTATAACGCGATACATCGCGTCTCATCATTTCCTGTGTCTTTCAGGCCATCACCGTGTACCCCGCCTCGCGCAGCGCCGTGCTCACCTCCACGCAGTGCTGCGGCCCCTTCGTCTCCAGATGGAGTTCGACCTCCACCTCCGTGAGCCCGAGCCGCGGATCGGTCCGTACGTGACTCACGTCGACCACATTCGCATCCAGCACTGACAACGCGGCGAGCAGCGAGGCCAGCGCCCCGGGCCGGTCCGCCAGGCGCAGCCGCAGCGACAGATAGCGGCCGCCCGCGGCCATGCCGTGCCGCAGGATCCGCTGCAGCAGCAGCGGGTCGACGTTGCCGCCCGAGAGGACCGCGACGACCGGGCCCGTGAACTCCTCGGGTGCGGTCAGCAGGGCCGCGACGGGGGCGGCACCCGCCGGTTCGACGACGAGCTTCGCTCGTTCGAGGCACAGCAGCAGCGCGCTGGAGAGCGCGTCCTCGGAGACCGTACGGACTTCGTCGACCAGATCGCCAACGATTTTGAAGGGGACGTCGCCGGGCCGCCCCACCTTGATGCCGTCGGCCATCGTCGAGGGATGTTCGAGGGCCACGGGGTGGCCGAGCGCGAGCGAGGGCGGGTACGCGGCCGCGCCCGCCGCCTGCACGCCGATCACCCGCACGTCGGGGCGCAGCGCCTTGACGGCGACCGCGATGCCCGCGGCGAGTCCGCCGCCGCCGATCCCGACCAGGATCGTGCGCACCTCGGGGCACTGTTCGAGGATCTCCAGACCGACCGTGCCCTGCCCGGCGATGATGTCGGCGTGGTCGAAGGGGTGGATGAACACGGCGCCCGTCGACCGCGCGTAGTCCTGCGCGGCGGCCAGCGTCTCGTCCACGACCTGCCCGTGCAGGCGCACTTCGGCCCCGTAGTCGCGGGTCGCGGCGACCTTCGGCAGCGGCGCGCCCTTCGGCATGAACACGGTCGAGCGCACCCCGAGCAGCGAGGAGGCAAGGGCCACGCCCTGCGCGTGGTTGCCGGCGCTCGCGGCGACCACTCCGGCGGCGCGTTCCTCGGCGATCAGGCCGGCGATCCGTACATAGGCGCCGCGGAGCTTGAAGGAGCCGGTGCGCTGCAGGTTCTCGCATTTGAAGTGGACCGGGGAGCCGACGAGTTCCGTGAGGTGGCGGCTGCCCTCCATGGCGGTGACCCGCGAGACGCCGATGAGCATCTTCTGCGCTCCCCGTACGTCGTCGAGCGTCACCGGATGCCGGTGGGCGGGGTGCAAGGAGCCGGCCGTGCGGTAGTTCATGACACCGAGTCTTCCAGCTCGCGGCGGGGGCGGCCCGGGAAGGGGAACGTACGTTCATCGGTTTGGACAGCGGCGGCACGGCGGCGCCCGGGGCCGCGTACCCTGTCCCCCAATCCACCGACCAAGGATGAAGTGAGCACCGGCCATGCCGACACATCCGGACATGACGAGCGACAGCGCCAGGGGAGCGTCCGCCGTCCCCTCGGGAGAGTCCGCCACCCCCGCGGGAGAGTCCGCGGCCCCCACGAAGGACCCCCTGCTCGACCAGCTGCAGCACGAGGTGGCGGTGTTCGCCCGCCGTGCCGAGCAGACCCGGCTCGGCGGGGTAGGACAGCTGCGCAACACCATGGACCGCGCCGCGTATCTGCTGCTCAACCGCCTGGACAACGAGGGTCCGATGGGCGTCAAGGCGCTCGCCGCGGCGATGGGCATCGACTCCTCCACGGTGACGCGGCAGGTCGCGCCGCTCGTGGAGTCCGGGATGGTCAAGCGCACCTCGCACCCCGACGACGGGCGGGCTGTGGTCCTCGCGCTCTCGCCGCGCGGCCTGTCCCGACTCGACGAGGTACGGGCCTCACGACGGGCGCTGATGGCACAGCTGACGGAGGACTGGGCGCCGAAGGAACGCGAGGACTTCTGCGAACTGCTCACCCGGTTCAACGACGCGCTGTCGGCGCGCATGGCCCAGGCGGCCGGGCCGGAGCTCGAACCGGAACCCGGACCGGAGCCGCGCTAGGAACCCTGACCCGAGCCGCGCCAGGACCCGGACCCGAGCCGGGCCGCACGGATCGTGACCTTCGGCCGCTGTCCGGCCTCTTGACCTGCGGCCCGCACTGGCCTGGGATGAGAACGGGACCCTCGTGGAACGGTCCCGGGAGGCAGGGTGAGCGAGCGGCAGACGGGTCGACTCGTCCGCCGCGCCCGTGAGTTCGAGTCCTTTGTCGCGGGCGCGGCCGGGCGCCTTCTGCATGCCGCCACACTCCTGACCGCCGAACGCGCCGAGGACAGCCCACGCGCCCAGGAGCTGCTGGGCTCCGCGCTCTCGCGTACGTACGCGGCCTGGGACCGGCTGCACGGCGAGGACCCGTACATCTACGCACGCCAGCAACTCGCGTACCGCTTCCTGATGATGAGCTGGCGGCTGCGCGCCGACCGGGGCGGGGTCCTCGGGGCGCTCACGCCGCAGGAGCGGCTGGTGCTCGTGCTGCGGATCCACGAGGGGGTCGCCGAGGAGCAGACCGCGGCGCTGCTCGGGCTGCCGGCGGAGCGGGTGCGGGCGCTGTGCTTCCGTGCGATGTCGCTCGTGTCGACCGGGACGTCCCAGGGGCTGCGGCCCGCCAAGGGCGCGAGGTCACGGGAGGCCGGTCATGCCCGACCGTAGGGAGCAGGAGGTCCAGCGGCTGCTCGACGCCGCCGCCTCGCCGCCGGTGCCGGCCGATCTGTACGAGGACACGGTGCGCCGCGGCACGCGCCTGCTGCGACGGCGGCGGCTGGTGCGGCGGCTGGTGTGGTGGGGGGCGTTGTCGGGGTTCCTGGCGTTCGTGGTGTGGGTCTCGGTGGCGGACCCGTTCGTACCGCCGCCTGCGGAGGTGACTCCGCCGCTCACGGGGTGGTGAGCAGCGGAGTCAGTCCCGTACGCGCCTTCGCGCTCAGTCCCCGAGTGCCTGCCGCAGGTCCGCAAGCAGATCGTCCGCCGCCTCGATGCCCACCGAGAGCCGGACGAGGTCCGCGGGCACCTCGAGTGCCGAGCCCGCCGCCGAGGCGTGCGTCATCCGGCCCGGGTGCTCGATCAGCGATTCGACGCCGCCGAGGGACTCCCCGAGCGTGAACAGCTTCGCCTTGTCGCACACGTCGACGGCCGCCTGCTCGCCGCCCTCGACGCGGAAGGAGACCATCCCGCCGAAGGCCCTCATCTGCTTGGCCGCGATCTCGTGCCCGGGGTGCTCGGGCAGCCCCGGGTAGAGGACCTGGCTCACGCGCGGGTGGCGGGTGAGCATCTCGGCGATACGGGTGGCGTTCTCGCTGTGCCGGTCCATGCGGACGGCCAGGGTCTTGATGCCGCGCAGCACCAGCCAGGCGTCGAACGGCCCGGCCACCGCACCCATCGCGTTCTGGTGGTACGCGAGCTCCTCGCCGAGCGCCGCGTCGCCGGTGACCAGCGCGCCGCCGACGACGTCCGAGTGCCCGCCCATGTACTTCGTCGTCGAGTGCACGACGACATCCGCGCCGAGCGCGAGGGGCTGCTGGAGGTACGGGCTCGCGAAGGTGTTGTCGACGACGAGCTTCGCGCCCGCGGCACGGGCGACCCCCGCGAGGGCGGCGATGTCCGTGATGCCGAGCAGCGGGTTCGAGGGCGTCTCGACCCAGATCACCTTCGTACGGTCGGTGAGGGCCGCCCGCACCGAGGCGATATCACTCGTATCGGCGACGGAGAACTCGACGCCCCAGCGCGAGACGACCTTCGCGAACAGCCGGAACGTACCGCCGTAGGCGTCGTCGGGGATCACCACGTGGTCGCCGGGGGCGAGCAGGGTGCGCAGGAGGCAGTCCTCGGCGGCAAGGCCGGAGGCGAAGGCGAGCCCGCGGGTGCCGCCTTCCAGGGCCGCGAGGTTCTCCTCCAGGGCGCTGCGGGTCGGATTCGCGCTGCGGCTGTACTCGTAGCCGCCGCGCAGACCGCCCACGCCGTCCTGCTTGTACGTGGAGACCTGGTAGATCGGGGGGACGACCGCGCCCGTCATCGGGTCGGCGGTGTTGCCCGCATGAATGGCCACGGTCTCGAAACCCCGGACCGCATCGGGAGTGTTGTGCTCGTCGCTCATGGGGCGAGCGTAGTCCCGTGAGCGGGGTTACCGGGCGGTGACCGCCCCCTGCGGTGCCGCGCCCGGCGGCGGAACCCGGCCGCGGCCACCCGCCGTCCCCGTTTCCGCACCCGATCTGGAACCCTTGAGGTATGGAAATCCTCCTGGTCCTCATGGCTCTGCTCATGCTCGGCGCAGCCCTCACCCCGTTCCTGCGCCACCGCCGCGGCGGCGTCCGCCTGTCCACGCCCGGCGCGCCCGACGCCGCGGACCCGGCGAGCTACGGCTTCATCCGGCAGGAAGAGCTCGACATCCGCATGCCGGGCCCGGACCAGGACCTGCTCGACGTCCTCGACCTCGTCCAGAGCACCCAGAACTGGAAGGCCGCCGCACAGCTCCTCGCCGGCACCCCCTCCGAGGGTGAGCGGCGCTGGCAGCGCGTCCAGGCCTTCGCCGGGGCCGCGGCCCTGGAGCTCGCACAGCGGCCGGGCGGCGTGAGCGACGCGCCGGGCGGCCAGTGGCTCAGGGTCTGGCGGGCCGAGGCGCCGAAGGACGCGGGCGGTGCGGCCGTACACGCCGAGTTCCTCGTCCAGCAGGCCTTCCGCACCGCCGCCCCCGGCACCGACGAGCACCGGATCATCCTGGAAGAGGCGCGCAAGGCCTGCGCCGAAGCGGCGCTCCTCGCGCCCGGCGACCCCGTCCCGTACATCACCGAACTGGCCGTCGCTCGCGCCCTGGGCTACCCCCGCGCGGACTTCGAGCAGCTGTGGCTGAAGATCCTCGACCGTGCCCCGCAGCACATGGGCGCGCACCTCGCGGCACTGCCCTACTGGTCCGAGAAATGGCACGGCTCGAGGGAGCAGTCCTACGAGTTCGCCGAGGCCGCGGCCGCCCGCGCCCCGCAGGGCTCACTGCTGCCCGCACTCCCGCTCTTCGCCGTCGACGACCATCTGCCCGAGGTGATCGCGGTCACGACGTTCTGGCAGTCCGAGGTCGTGCGGCACGCAATCGAGGGCGCCCAGTTCGCGGTGCGGTCCGCGCACCCCGAGGACCCGGTGACGGCGCACGTACGGCATCTGCTGCTCGGCTTCCTCGTACGGGCCGAGCGCTGGGGCGAGGCGATGCAGGAGCTCGTCGCCGTGGACGGCCACGTGGGTGCACGCCCGTGGACGGACTCCGCGGACCCGGCCGCCGCGTACGCCGTGTACCGCGCCCTCGCGGTCGCCGGCTACGAGGCCAACGGCGGCAGCCCGGCGACCCTGCCGCACTGACCGGGGGCCCGGGGCGCCCGGGCCCACCCCGGGCTTGGGGCGCCCCGCCCCATCCCGGGCATGGGCCCCCGGGCCTCCCCCGGAATCCCCGGCCCGCCCCGAACGTTCCCCTGAGTAGCCGCCACAGGTCACCCACCCAGCAGTCGAGCCCCGCCGTACCTGCCTTCCCCGCCGTACCTGCCGTACGCACCTGCCTTCCCTGCCCCCTCCGCCTGAAGGAGCCCGAACCCATGATCTTCGGCCGCATCCCCCAGCTCCCCACCCCGGAGGAAGCCCTCCGCGGCCGCCCGGACCCCGCCCACACGGTCCCGGAGAAGCACACGGTCCTGGGCAACCCGCTGCTCGGCCCGTACCCGGACGGCCTGGAAGTCGCCGACTTCGCCCTCGGCTGCTTCTGGGGCGCGGAGCGCAAGTTCTGGCAGACCCCCGGCGTCTGGACGACCCTCGTCGGCTACCAGGGCGGCTACACGCCCAACCCCACCTACGACGAGGTCTGTTCGGGTCGCACGGGCCACACGGAAGCGGTCCGCGTCGTCTTCGACCCCTCGGTCGTCTCCTACACGGACCTCCTGAAGCTCTTCTGGGAAAGCCACAACCCCACCCAGGGCTTCCGTCAGGGCAACGACGTGGGCACCCAGTACCGCTCCGCCCTCCACACCCACTCGGCCGCCCAGGCCGAGGCCGCCGAATCCTCCCGCGAGGCCTACCAGAAGGTCCTCACGGACCGGGGCTACGGCTCCATCACCACCGAAATCCTCCCCGCGAACGACCGCCCGTTCTATCCGGCGGAGGCATACCACCAGCAGTACCTGGACAAGAACCCCGCCGGCTACTGCGGAATCGGCGGAACCGGCATCTCCTGCCCGATCGGCGTCGCGTCGGCCGACGGCTGACAGCCCGAGCCCCGCCACCACGCGGATTCACCCGTTCACTGGCCCGAACGTGTCCGTGGGGACTCCGGGGCGTTGGGATGGGCATGAAGCGTACGAAGAAGGTTCTTGCCGTTGTCGCTCTCGCCGCCGGTGCCGGGGCGTTCGGTGTGCCCGTTGCGGCTGCTGCGGACGGGCCGGTTGCCCTGTCGGTGTCGGACGAGATCGACCAGCTCGCCACGAGCTCGATTCCCGCCGAGCACAAGGACGAGGTTCCCGCGGTCTCCGGGCAGCTCGGCAAGCTGAACGAGCTGCGGCAGCTGACCGACCAGGCGGCTCCGGTGACGAATCTGCTCAATTCCTGATCAGGAGCCGCATTCGAGGGGCGTATCCGGATGGATGCGCCCCTCTTCCCTTTGCTCCCTGCGCTCTTCCCTGCGCTCTTCCCTTTGCTCTCTGTTGCTCTCTGTTGCTCTCTGTGTCGCGTTCAGCGGAACTTGCCGCAGGCAGCGGAACGCCCCGGCCCATGTCCGTGGCCGGGGCGTTCTCAGGTGCGGCGGGCGCTCGGCGCCGCCTGTTGCGTCGTGTGTCAGTCGTTGACGAACGACAGGACCGACGTTTCCTGCAGCAGGTTCGACAGCGGCTCGTCGCCCTTGGCCTGCGTGGAGTTCTCGGCGCACTGCTGGATCTGCGGGTTGGACGCGATCGGGATGTCCTGGACGGCGACCGGGACGAGGCCGACGATTGAGCCGATGTTGCCCTTGACCGGCAGGCCGATGCAGGGCTTGTTGAGCGTGCCCTGGATGGCGCCGAGCTGCGGGGACATGTCGCCCATGGTCTTGGAGTTGCCGTAGTTCGCCTGCGCGCCGTTGCCGCTCTGCGAAGCCGTGTTGTCGCCGTCGTCGGCGAGCGCCTGCGGCGCCATGCCGGCACCGAGGCCCGCAACGGAAAGGGTGACGGCCGCGGTGGCCATGGCCTTCTTGAACATGTTCCGTCCTTGTGTCGCCTGTAATGCCCGCGTTCCGAGCATGCTGACCAACTCGGCGGATTGCGGTTTGGTTATCCCCGTTCACTCGTACGGCTGCATCACTTCCGCCGTACGCGCGCCGATAAGCAGCCACCGTTACTAATACTCCGAACAGGGATATTGCGGCGTGGGGCCGTGCCGTACGGGGGAGACGTGCGTTTCGATCTGTGGGAGTCCGGGATCTGGGACTTCAAGTCGAACGAGAAAGTGCACTTCCATGAAGAATGCCAAGAAGGCCGCCGTCGTCATGGCCGCCGCCGGGATCGCCGCCGGCGTCGGCGCCGGTTCCGCTGTCGCCGACGCGGGTGCCGAGGGCGCTGCGCACGGCTCGCCGGGCGTCGGCTCGGGCAACGTCCTCCAGCTGCCGATCCACGTTCCGGTCAACGTCTGCGGCAACACCGTGGACGTCATCGGTGCGCTGAACCCGGCGTTCGGCAACACCTGCGTTAACGACTGAGTTCCCCTTACGGCTCGGTCGGCTCCATGCGTTGCTGAGCAGCGGCATCAGGGTCCGGGACGCGTCATCCGGGTTTTCCGGTGATGCGTCATCCGGATTTCTGGTGCCGCTGTTCTGTGTATGTGCGGCCGAGTGAGTGTGGTTGTGCGCGCGTGCCATGTGCGTGCGGTGCATGTGCGAAGTATGTGCAGTGCGCCCGTGTTCACATGCTTTCGGGGCGGTACGGAGTCGTTCCGTACCGCCCCGAGGACCGAGCTCTCAGAGACCGGCGCCGCCCGTCTGCAGGCCGCCGAGGAGCGGGAGGACCGGGCCGACGGCGTCCGTGACCGGCTTGATGGGGTCGCCGTCCTTGCTCAGGCCCTGTACGGCCTGCAGCGGCCCGGCGTCGAGGGCTCCGTTGGAGATCGCGTCGGTCACGGCTCCGTCGAGGCTCATGGGCGGCAGCTCGGCCGGGCCTTCGGCGGCGATCGCCGGTGCGGTCGCACCCAGGGCCATCACGGATCCGGCAACGACGGCGGCGGCCTTCGCGTACTTCACGGGGATTCCTTTCTCAGGGGGCGTTTCTTCGCTCTGCCCAACGAGTTCTCAGCGCCGGGGAAACCCCGGCCGTGAGCCATGTGTCGATCCCACTCGAAAGGCGGGGAAGAGGAACGGCGGTACTCGGTGCTTCAGGCGGAGTGGTGCTGCCCGGGCGTGCGGCGGCCGCGGCGGTACAGGAGGGCACCGCCCGCGAGCAGGCCCGCGCCGGCTGCGGCAAGCGCTCCGGCCGGGGCTTCGGAGCCGGTGACCGCGAGCTCCTCGTGGTGCGTCTGCGGCTCGGGCGGGGCCGGGGTGGTCTCCGGGGGCGTCACGCCGGGCGTGGGGGTCGGCTCGGCGGGGGTGGTGCTGCCGTTGGCGCACTCGTTGCCGAAGGCCGGGTTGCCGACGCCGACGACGTCGGCGCTGTTGCCGCAGACGTTCACCGGGGCGTCCACCGGGGCCTGGACCGAGTTCCCGGAGAGGATGCCGGGAGAACCGTAGGCATCCGATTCGGCGTATGCGCCGCCGGAGCCCGAGCCGGACGAGGTCTGCTCGGTGGTGGTCGTGGTGGTGCGGTCCGTGGTGGTCTGCTGGGCACCCGACTGCTCGGCGCCCGACTGCTGGGCGCTCGACTGCTCGGCGCCCGACTGTGCGGAGCTGCCCTGCTCGGCGCTCGTCCGCTCCGTGCGGCTGCGGTCCGAGGTGGTGTCGGCGGCCTCCGGGGCGGGCGCGGGCGCGGGGGCCGGCTCGGCGGCGGAGGCGTCCTCCTGCTGCGCGGCGGAGGCCTCGTCCGGCTGACTGGCGAGGTGTTCGACCGGCTCGGCCTGGGCCTGCATACCGGTGAAGACGATGCTCGATGCTGCCGCCGCCAGGGTGATCGCCCCGCGGGTGAGGGTGTTTCGCATGGGTTGGCTGCCTTCGTGGCTGTGTTCTGACAGCGGCGGCCGACGCCACCGCGTGGCGGGGCGCAGGGGCCCCGGGACCGGGGTCCCGAGGCCGCTGCGCCTGCGATGTCCGGCTGACGTGACGTCAGTCGTTGATGCAGGTGTTGCCGAAGGCCGGGTTCAGCAGGCCGATCACGTTGACCGTGTTGCCGCAGACGTTCACAGGGATGTGGATCGGAGCCTGGAGAACGTTGCCCGAGAGGACACCCGGGGAGTGGGTGGCGGCACCCTGAGCACCGGCGTCGGCCAGAGCGGGGGTGGCGGCGCCACCGACAGCGATCATGGTGCCGGCGACGACGGTCAAGACCTTCTTGTTCATGGTTCCCTTCCCGCAGCGGTGCCGTGTCACGACGATCGTGAGCACGTTTGGGTTCGTGCATCGCTGCAGCCGGTTAACGACTGCGGAGGCGGAAAGGAAACCACGAATCGGCTTCTTCCGCGCATATCACTCGAATGCGTGGATTCCGTGGTGCGGACGCCGGGTATGCGACCGCCCGGGCGCCACGTACGGAGACGTACGGACACCCGGGCGGAAGCGGAGCCGTGGGTCGACTCGGTCGTCGACGACTCAGTCGTTGACGGCGGAGAGGATGCTGAGGTCCTGCAGCAGGTTCGACAGCGGCTCGTCGCCCTTGGCCTGCGTGGAGTTCTCGGTGCACTGCTGGATCTGCGGGTTGGACAGGATCGGGATGTCCTGGACCGAGACCGGCACGACGCCCACGAGGGAGCCGACGTTCGCCTTGGCCGGCAGCGCGACACAGGGCTTGTTGAGCGAGCCCTGGACCAGGGCCATCTGCGGGCTCATGTCGCCCATGGTCTTGGAGTTGCCGTAGTTCTGGACGGCCTCGTTGCCGCTCTCCGAGACGGTGTTGTCACCGCTGTCAGCGATGGCCATCGGGGCCATGGCGGAGCCGGCGCCGATGACGGCGGTGGTCATGGCCGCGGTCGCGAGAAACTTCTTCATCGCTTTTTGTTCCTCTTTCATGGGGTGCGCCCGTGGATCGAGCTGTCCGGATCAACTGGCACCGACCCGGTTTGGTTCTCGCCGTTCACCCGAATGCATTACGAACGGCAGCAGTTGGACGCGGAGGCTCCGTCAACACCCGTAGTCAGCATCGCTTTCTACATCCTGTCAGTTAATTACACCGGAGCCTCGACCAGAAAATCGCGGACGGTTCGCACGGCGTGGCACCTGTCCATCTGTGGCATCCATTAAGGTTTCTCACCTGCCACTTGGGTTCCTTCCACTTGGGCATTTTCGCGGCCCCGCCCAGAGAAAGCCGTAACGTGCAGCGCGACATTCCTGCGACAGACCGCAGCCTCAAGGCATTTCATCTTCTCCAGCCCGTGGGCGGAGGCGTTCCGCGCGTGGTCACGGATCTCGTGGACGAGCAACTCCGGTGCGGAACGGCAGCGGTTGTGGCCTGCGATCCCGATCTCCCCCAGGCCCGGGTGCTGCGGGCGGCGGGGGCGACCGTGCTCGACTGGCGGGCCTCCCGCAATCCCGGACCGGCATCGGTGCGCGAGACACGGGAGGTGGCCCACCTGGTGCGGCTGGCCCGCCCCGACGTGGTGCACGCGCACAGCGCGAAGGCCGGTCTCGCGGCGCGGCTCGCGCTGCGCGGCCGGGTGCCCACCGTGTTCCAGCCGCACGCCTGGTCGTTCGCAGCCGTGGAGGGCCCCTTGGCCACGGCGACCGTGGCCTGGGAGCGGCTCGCGGCGCGCTGGTGCGAGCGCATCGTGTGCGTGAGCGAGGCGGAGCGGCTTCGGGGGCAGGAGGCGGGGATCGCGGGCCGGTGGGAAGTCATCCCCAACGGCGTGGATCTGCGGCGGTTCCATCCGCCGACCACCCGGCAGGCGCGGCACGCCGCCCGGCCGACGGTGGTGTGCGTGGGACGGCTGTGCCGCCAGAAGGGGCAGGACGTGCTCCTCGCCGCCTGGCCGCGGGTGCTCCGCGAAGTGCCGGGGGCCCGTCTGGTC
Source organism: Streptomyces lothianensis (assembly GCF_047779955.1). NCBI lineage: Bacteria > Bacillati > Actinomycetota > Actinomycetes > Kitasatosporales > Streptomycetaceae > Streptomyces > Streptomyces lothianensis. Next base: position 72,296 of record NZ_JBLMKT010000018.1, read on the forward strand.
CTGGTGGGCGGCGGCGAAGGGCAGGGCGGCGCGGGGCTCGCGGGCGCGGGGCTCGCGGGTGTGGAGTTCGCGGGGGATGTCGCCGACGTCCTGCCCGTGCTGCACCGGGCCGATCTGCTGGTGCTGCCTTCCCGTTGGGAGGGGATGGCGCTGGCTCCGCTGGAGGCGATGGCCTGCGGCCTGCCCGTGGTGGTGACCGATGTGGACGGCGCCCGGGAGAGTCTGCCGCCGGGGCACGAGGACCGCTGTCTGGTCCCTCCGGAGGACCCGGAGGCGCTGGCCGGGGCGCTGGTGCCGCTGCTTCGCAGCGTTTCGCTGCGCTCGACCCTGGGGCGGCAGGCGTACGAGCACGCCCGTGCCTCCTTCGACGTACGCCGTACGGCCGAGGCGGTCCTGGAGGTGTACCGGCAGGTGACTTCGGAGACGGCCGGCGTACGGGACCGGAAGCCGAGCACTGAGCCGGTCGCCGCACGCGACCCGCAGGCCGCTCCCGGGCAGCTCGCCGCGCAGAACGAACGGCCCGCCCCCGGACAGCTCGCCGTTCAGGACCGGCAGCCCGCTTCCGAGTCCGGCGGCTCGCGTGAACGGCAGTCCGTATGACGGCGGACAGTTCCGTTTCCCCGGTCGTGGGCCTGGGAGACACCGCCGTCGCGCCCGCCCACGGGGCCGCTCCCGCCCACCGGCCGCAGCGGATCCGCCCGCGGTCCGCGCCCGGACCGCGGAGGTTCAGCCGCCGCGCGATGGCGGTGTGCGGCGCCGACGTCGTGTCCGTGGCGCTGGCCTGCGCGGCCGTCGCGCCCGCCGCCGCCCTGCCCGGGGCGCTCGTCCTCGCGGCGCCGCTGGCGCTCGCGCAGTGTCTGCTGCACGGGCGAAGAGGGCTGTACCGCGCGCGCCTCACGTACTCGGTGCTCGCGGAGGTCCCCGCCCTCGCCGGCTGCACCCTGTTCGTCTGGAGTGTGGCCGCGATGCTGTTCGCGGCCTGGAGTCGCCTTCCCGTGCTGCCGTGGTCGGCGCTGGTGTACGCGGTGGCCGTGCAGCTTCCGGCGCTGGCCGTGGCGCGGGCTCTGGTGCGGCGGGTGCGGCCGGCGCGCCGCAGGCATGCGACGCTGGTGGTCGGGCAGGGCGCGGAGGCCCGCAGGCTGCTGCATCTCCTGCAGCAGCGCCCGGAGTTGGGGCTGCATCCGGTCGGTATCGTCGCGGCCGGGCGTATCCCGCCGCCGACGCCCGGCGAGAGCGGCGAGAGCGGCGCCATGAACGTGCCCCTGCTGCGGGACCGCGGTGACGTGCTGCGGGCGGTCATCCAGAACGGCGTACGCCGCGCGGTCGTGGCCCATGCGGGCGGCTCCGGCGCGGAGATCGGGCCCGAGCTGCTGCGGCTGTTCGCGGCGCAGGGGCTGCGGGTGTGGGCGGTCAACACCCTTGAGGGTGAGGTCCTCGCCCCGGCGGGGGGCCTCCCCGACCACCTGTACGGCTATCCGGCGCAGGAGCTGTGCCCGCCCCCGCGCCGCTCGCCCGCGCTGTCCGTGAAGCGGGCCGCGGACGTGGTGCTCTCCGGGCTCGCGCTCCTCGCGGCCGCCCCGGTGATTCTCGGCTGCGCACTGGCGGTGCGTCTGAGCGACGGGCCCGGTGTGCTGTTCCGGCAGGCGCGCGTCGGGCAGGACGAACGCGTCTTCACCCTGCTGAAGTTCCGCACGCTGCGCCCGGCCGACAGCACCGAGTCGGACACGCGGTGGAACGTGGCCGGCGACGACCGGCTCAGCCCGGTCGGCAACTTCCTGCGCCGCAGCTCCCTCGACGAGCTGCCGCAGCTGTGGAACGTGCTCCGCGGGGACATGAGCCTGGTCGGGCCGCGGCCCGAACGGCCGTACTTCGTGGAGAAGTTCCGGGCGGAGTTCCCCGGTTACGCCGGCCGCCACCGTATGCCCGTCGGGATCACCGGGCTCGCGCAGGTCAACGGCTTGCGCGGGGACACCTCGATCGCCGACCGGGCGCGCTTCGACAACCGCTACATCGCCACCTGGTCGCTCTGGCAGGACGCGTGCATCCTGCTGCGCACCGCGGTGTCGCTGGTGCGGCCGGGCGGGGGCTGATCATGGCTGCCGTGACCCTGCTGCCGTCCCCCGCGGATGTCCGCGTGGAGCGGATCGTGACGCTTCTCGTGCTGGCCGCCCCGGCGCTGCTCCTGTGTCTGCCGTACACCGGTGGCGAGGTGACCAGCCACAACATCACCCCGGCCGATGTGGCCTGTGCCGTGCTCGTGGGGTTCTGTGCCGTGCAGGTGCTGCGCGGGCGTACGCGTCCGCTGTCGCGGCGGGCGGTCGTGGTCTTCGCGGCGCCGGTGGTGGCGCTCGCGGCGGCCACGGTGACGGCGGGGGATCCGGCCACGGCGCTGCCGGGGCTCGTGCGGTACGCCGAGGTCTTCGTGCTGGTGCCGGTCGCGGTGCTCCTGCTGGTGCGTACGGCCGCCGACTTCCGTGCCGTTGCCTGCTGTCTGGTGGCGCTCGCGCTCTTCGAGGGGGCGCTCGGGGTCTGGCAGTACGCGACGGGGACCGGGGCCTCGTACATGGGGCAGAACATCCGCGCGGTCGGCACCTTCGGGGCCACCGATGTGATGGGCATGGCGACCGTGGTGGCGCTCGGCATGGTGGCGGCGGTGGCGATGGGCGTACGGCCGGTGGCGGGCCGTGGGCGCTGGTGGCGGCCGGGGCTGCTGATCGCGGCGGGGCTGCTCACGGTGCCGCTGGGACTGTCGTTCAGCCGTGGCGCCTGGATCGCCACGGCGATCACCCTGGCGGCGGTCCTGGTGTTCGCCGGGTGGCGGCCGCTCGTGCAGGTCCTGGCGACCGTGACCGCGGCGGCGGTGGTCGTGGTCGGCGGGTTCGGGGTGGGCTCGGACATGCTCGACCAGCGCCTCAACAGCATCACGCAGGTGACCGAGACGCCGGACCAGTCGGTCCTGGACCGGTACACGATGTGGGCCGCGGCGGCGGACATGTGGCGCGAGCGCCCGGCCACCGGGGTGGGGCTCAAGGGCTTCCCCGCGCACCGGGACGCCCACGCGAGCCTCGCGCTGTCCTCCGGCAGCGACACCGGCGGCGCGGGCCGCGCCTTCCACCGCCAGCCGCTGCTCTCGCCGCACAACATGTACCTCCTGGTCCTCAGCGAACAGGGCCTCATCGGCATCGTCGGCCTGGTGGGCTGCTGGCTGGCGCTGCTCGCCCTGGCGCTGGCCCGCACCGCGCGGGCGGTCCGGCGGGGGGCGGCGGGAGCGGAGTGCGGCCTTGTCGCCGTGGGCCTGCTCGTGTGGCAGCTCGTCGACTTCCTGTACGCGGACATCGGCGGGCCGTCGACGGCGCTGACCGGGCTTGTGTTCGGGCTGGGGGCGTGCTGGGCCTTGGGGCCTGCCTTCCGGGCAGGGCCCGAGGAGGCAGGCGCGCGTGACTGAGACGGTCGAGGGGCGCGAGGTGCCGCCGCCGGGCGCGGCACCCCGGCCGTACACGGCGGCTCCGCCCCCGGACCCGCACCCGGCCCCGCCCGTACGTGGGGAGGCCTCACAGCCGTCCGGTCCACAGTCATCCGGTCCGCAACCGCCTCGTGTTCAGCCGTCCCGCGCGCAGCCCGCGGCCGGCGGTGAGCGGCTCGGGCGGTTTCTCGCGCGGGCCGCCGCCTTCACCGCCGCGCTGACCGTCGCGGGTGCGGTGCTCGGGCTCGTACGGGACCAGGCGGTGGCGCGGCTGTTCGGCGCGGGCGCCGCGAGTGACGCCTTCCTCGTGGCGTGGACCGTGCCCGAGATGGCCTCCACGCTGCTGATCGAGGACGGGCTGGCGCTGCTCCTCGTACCGGCGTTCAGTCACGCGCTGGCCCGGCGGGCGGCGCTGCGGCCGCGCGAGCCGGATCCGGTGCGGGCGCTCGTCGCGTACACGCTGCCGCGGCTCGTGCTGTTGGCCGGGTGTGCGACGGTGCTGCTGATGCTGGCCGCGCCGTGGGTGGTGGCCGCTCTCGCGCCAGGGCTCGCCCGCCCCGATCTGGCGGTGGCCTGCATGCGCTGGACGGCGCTCACGCTGCTCGGCTTCGCCCTGGCCGGCTACCTGAGCGCCGGACTGCGCGCGCACCGCAGCTTCACCGCGCCGGCCACGATCTACGTGGCGTACAACATCGGCATCATCGGCATGCTCCTCGCCCTCCACGAGCTGTGGGGGGTGCGGGCCGCCGCCGCGGGGGTGGCCGCGGGGAGTCTTCTGATGGTGCTCGTGCAGTTGCCCGCGGCGCTGCGGCACCGTCCGCCGCGTACATCCCGCAAGGCGCGTGCCGGACGGGCGTCCGCCGCGCTGCTGAGCTGGGCGGTCATCGCCCCGGTGGTGCTGTTCACGACGACACGGCAGTTGCAGGTGCTCGTGGAGCGGTATCTGGCCGCGGGACTTGAGGCCGGGGCGATCTCCCATCTGAACTACGCGCAGAAGGTCGCCCAGATCCCGATGATCCTCTCGCTGATGGTCTGCACCGTCACCTTCCCGGTGGTGGCCAAGGCGATGGCCGAGGGGGATGCCGAGCGGGTGCGGCAGCGGGTGCAGCGCGATCTGGGAAGTGCCGCGCTCGTGGTGCTCGTCGGCACGGCGCTGGTGATCGGGTACGCGCCACAGATCGTCGAAGTCCTGTTCCAGCGCGGCGCGTTCGACGCCGGGGACACCGCGACCACCGCCGGTGTCATGCGGGTGTACGCGCTGGGGCTGCTCGGTCAGTGCCTGGTCGGCAACCTGTGCCGCTCGTACTTCTCGGCCCACCGGCCCACCTGGTACCCGCTGGCCGCCATGGCGGCGGGCCTGACCGCGACAACGGTGGCCGGGGCCTGGACCGTGACGGTGTGGGGCTCGTACGGCATCGCGGGGGCGAACGCGCTCGGCATCAGCATCACCGCGGGGCTGCTGCTGTGCGGGCTGGGCCGCCGGGTCGTGCCCGTGCGGATGCGCCGCCTGCTTCTCTCTCTGGCCCGCCTGACGGCCGCGTGCGCGGTGGCCGCGGGCGCGGGCTGGATGCTCGGCGGACGGCTGCCGGACGCCCTGCTCAGCCTCGCCCTCGGCTGCGTCCTCGTGCCGCTCCTGTTCGCCGCGACGGGCGTCGCGCTGCGCGCGCCGGAGCCCGCCGATGCGCTGTCTGTCCTGCTGAACGCACTACGGCGAAAGGGGCGCGATGCGCGCTGAGAAGACGACTCCGCAGGCGTCGGCCGGCCGGGCGGAAGTGCTGGCCGGCAAGCGCGAGCCATGGATCTGGATGTACCACTCGGTCGCGGACGCCTCCTGGGATCCGTACGGCATCACCGTCGAACCGCGGCGGCTGGCCGTGCAGTTGGGCTGGCTGCGGCGGCGCGGCCTCAAGGGCGTGAGCATCCGGGAGCTGCTCGCCGCGCAGCGGGCCGGTCAGGGCGGGCGGCTGATCGGCCTGAGCTTCGACGACGGCTATGCCGACTTCGCCGAGCACGCGCTGCCGGTGCTGCGCGAATTCGGCTTCTCCGCCACGGTGTTCGTGCTCGCCGGGCACTTCGACGGCGTCAACGCCTGGGATCCGCTCGGCCCGCGCAAACGACTGCTCGGACCGCCCGACATCCGTACGATCGCGGCCGCGGGCATCGAGATCGGCTCGCACGGCCTCGAACACCGCGACCTCACCGACCTCTCCCCCGGCGAACTGCGCCGCGAGGTCGCCGAGAGCCGCACGCTCCTGGAGTCGGTGACCGGCCAGGCGGTGGCCGGGTTCTGCTACCCGTACGGCTATATGAACGCCGGCACGCTGCGGGCCGTATCGGCCGCCGGCTACCGCTATGCCTGCGCGATCACCCCCGGGCCTCTCGCGGGCGCGATGGCGCTGCCGCGCGTGCACATCAGCCAGGCCGACCGGCCGTGGCGGCTGCAGGTCAAACGGTTCCTGCACCGGGTGCCGCTGCGGCTCGGGCCCGCCCGTACCCCGTCCCCCTCCTGCGAAGGGCAGGCCGGCCGATGAGAGTCCTGCACATCATCACCGGACTCGGCATCGGCGGCGCCGAGCAGCAGCTCAGGCTGCTGCTGCGGCGGCTGCCCGCCGACTGCGAGGTCATGACCCTCACCAACCCCGGCCCGGTGGCCGACCGGCTGCGCGCCGACGGCGTACGGGTGGAGCACCTGGGCATGCGCGGCAACCGCGATCTGCGCGCGCTGCCGCGCCTGACCCGGTTCATCTCGCGCGGCGGCTACGACCTGGTGCACACCCACCTCTACCGCGCCTGCGTCTACGGACGGCCGGCCGCGCGACTCGCCCGGGTGCCGTCGGTGGCTACCGAGCATTCGCTGGGCGAGCACCAGATGGAGGGCCGCCCGCTGAGCCGCGGCAACCGGGCCCTGTACCTGGCGAGCGAACGCCTCGGGCAGGCCACCGTCGCGGTCTCCGAGACGGTGGCGCGGCGGCTGGGCGACTGGGGGGTGCCCGGGCAGCGCATCCATGTGGTGCCGAACGGCATCGACTCGGCCGCCTTCCGCTTCGATCCCCTGCGGCGGGAACGCACCCGGTCCGCGCTGGGCATCGCACCCGGTGCATACGTGGTGGGGGCGGTGGGGCGGCTCGTGCCCGGCAAACGCTTCGATCTGCTGCTGCGGGCCCTGGCCGAAGCGCCCGGGGTGCACCTGATCCTCGTGGGGGACGGCCCCGAGCGTGCGGCCCTGGAACACCTTGCCGCCTCGCTCGGCATCCGCGAGCGGGTGCAGCTGACCGGCGAGTGCGGGATCGACGGACCCGGGGTGACGGTGCCCGGGGTGCTCGCGGCCGTGGACGTCTTCGTGTCCACCTCGCGCGAGGAGGCCTTCGGGCTCGCGGTCGTCGAGGCGCTCGCGGCCGGGCTGCCCGTGCTGCACACGGCCTGCCCCGCGCTCGAGGACCTGCCCGCCGAGGCCACCGGCGGCGCCCGGCTCGTCGGCGCCGAACCCGCCGAACTCGCCGCCCGGCTGCGGGAACTGCACTCCGCCGGGCCCCGGCGCCTGCCACCGCCGGGCGCGGTCACCACGTACGACATCGGCGGCAGCGCGGAGCGCCTGATGGGCATCTACGAGTCGGTGCTCGGCCAGCACGGATCCGCACGCGGCCGCCACGGGTCCGTGCCCGGCCGCGCGGCTCCAACAAACTCCGCGCACTCCACGGCCTCTGCCACCTCTGCCACCTCTGCCATCTCCGCAACCTCCGCAACCTCCACGACCTCCACGACCTCCACGACCTCCACGACCTCCAGGAGTTGACCGTTGTGGGACAACGATCTCGACGTACGCCAAGCACTTCCCGTACCCGCCGGACACCGCGTACTCCCGTGAGACTCACCGCCGCCCTGAGACGGCTGCGTCAGGTGCCCCGGTGGTGGCCGCTGCCCGCCTGCGCGGCGCTCGGGCTGCTCGCCGGGGCCGGGTACGGGGTGCTCGCACCGCCGCAGTACGCCTCGACGGCGTATCTGATCGTCGTGTCCGAGAAGGGCTTCGACCCCTCGGCCGCGGTCGGCTTCGCGCAGTCGTACGGGCGCCTCGCCACCAGTGCGAGCACGCTCGCGCAGGCGCAGAAGGACGCCGGTGTCCCCGCGCGCGAACTCGCCTCGCACGTACAGACGGAGACCTCGCCGGAGTCCCCGATGGTGGGGGTCACCGGGACCGCCACCCGGCCGGGGAAGGCCACCGAGATCGCCAACGCGGTCGCGGACTCGCTGAGCCGGAACGCGAACCGGCAGCGCACCAACACCGGCGTACGGCTGGTGAACTACTCCAAGGCCGTCAAGCCGCTCGAACCCGTCTCGCCCTCCCTGCCGCTGAGCGCCGGGGTGGGGCTGTGCGGGGGCGGTCTCGTGGGCGGACTCGCGCTGCTCGTCCGGCCGCGGCAGGTCCGGGCGGGCGGTGCGTCGGTGCCCGCGCAGGGCGAGGCCGCCGGGGTGGGCGAGGCTGTCGTGGGCGAGCCCGTGCAGGGTGCGGGCGGTCCCGCGCAGGCGAAGGAGAAGGTGACGGAGAAGGAGAAGGAGAAGCAGCTGTCATGAGCCTTCTCGAAGCGCCGGTGACCAGCGGGCTCACCGTCTCCGTATGCCGGGATCCGGAGGAGTTCCACGCACTGGCGGACGCCTGGGACCGGCTGCACGCCCGGTGCGGCGCCGCGACGCCGTTCCAGACGCACGCCTGGCTGAGTTCCTGGTGGCAGGCGTACGGGCGGCCGGGGCGGCTGCGGGTCGTCCTGGTGCGGTGCGGTGGTGAACTGGTGGGTGCGGCCCCGCTGATGCTCGCCCACCGGCCTCTGCCGGTACTGCTGCCCATCGGCACGGGGATCTCCGATTTCGCGGACGTGATCGTCGACGACACACAGGCCGCCACGGCCCTCCCGGCCCTGGTCGAGGGGCTCGAACGGGCCGCGCGCCGCCATGTCGTGGACCTGCGGGAGGTACGGCCCGGCGCTGCCGCCCAGCGGGTCTTCGAGGCATGGCGGGGCCCCCGGCACCGTACGGCCGACTCGCTCTGTCTGGAGCTGCCCGCCCTGGACATGGACGGGCTGATCGGCCGGCTCGCCACCAGCCGGGCCCAGCGCGCGCGGGCCAAGCTGCGCAAGCTCGACGCGGCGGGCATCACGGCCCGCACGGTCACCGGTGCGGACGAGGTCCGGCGGGCGATCGGCACGCTGCTCGCACTGCACGCGCTGCAGTGGCAGGGGCGGGGCGTGACGCAGGAGCATCTCAGCGCGCGCTTCGCCGAGCATCTGGGCCGGGCCGCGGCGAGCATGGTGGCCGGCGGGCATGCCGTGGTGACGCTCTACGACCTCGACGGCGAGACGGTCGCCGCGAACCTGAGCCTGCGCTCGGGGCAGTTGTCGGGCGGCTATCTGTACGGGGTGGACCCCCGGGTGCGGGCGCGGAAGCTCGACGCCGCCTGTCTGCTGCTCCGGGAGGATGCGGAGGGCGCGGTACGGGCGGGCTGCTCGGTGATCAGCCTGCTGCGGGGGGACGAGCCGTACAAGCAGCACTGGAAGCCCGATCCGGTCGCCAACCAGCGGCTGCTGCTCGCGGGTGCGGGGGCGGGTGCGGGTGCACTGCTCGGCGTGTACCGGGCGCAGGTGGAAGGGCGGCGCAGGGCGGTGCGGACCGTGCGCGCGCAGGCGCCCGCGCTCGCCGCGTGGCGGCGCAGGGCGGGGGCGATGCTCGCGCGGGCCGGCACGAAGGGCGGCCGGCCCGCGGAGGGTGAGGATCGGGAGGGCTGAGGGTCGTCGGGGACCGGGTTCGCGGCGGTCGGGGTTGGCGGCGGTCGGGGTTCGTCGGGGCCGAGGCTCAGAAAGGCCAGCCGGGAATCTTCGGAACCTCGGGCAGCTTCCAGTCCCAGGCGCCCGTCCACTCCTCCTTCCACGCCGACTTCCAGTCCTGGTCGACGCACACCTTCTCGTCATCGGCGTACCGGTTGATGAAATCGGAGAAGTCGAGGTCCAGGCACCACTCGTCCGGGTTGTCCTCGACGGGGACGGGCGGCGCGGTGGGCGTGGGCGTCGGGGCGGCGGTCTGGGCGGGCGTGGACGTGGGTTTCGGGGTGGCGGCCGGCTCCGGGGTCGGGGTGGCGGCCGGCTCCGGTGTACGGGACGGGGTCGGCGTGGGCGTCGCGGTGGGCGTCGGCGTGGGCGTCACCGCGGACGGCTTCGGCGAGGGCGGCGGCGTGGGCGTGGGCACCGCGGGAGACGGTGTCACCGCGGGCGACGCGGGAGCGCTGGGCTCCAGGCTCGGCGAGGGAATCACCAGCGTGGGCGGAGACGTGGGAACGGGGGTTGGCGTGGGAACGGGGGGTGGTGTGGGAACGGGGGTGAGCGTGGGGACCGGCGTGGGCGTGGGAACCGGCGGTGGTGTGGGGACCGGGGTCGGCGTGGGAGCCGGGGCCGCCGTCCCGTCCGGCCTCGGCACCGGCTGCGAGAACAGCTCGGAGCGGAAGACCTTCGAGGAGACCGGATTGTCCTTGCACTGCCAGACACCGTGCGGGCAGTAGTCGGTGATGGTCTGGTAGAGCGGTTTGTGCCGGGCGAACCAGTCGAGCATCCCCCGCATGTACTCGGGGTTGTCGCCGTTGCGCCACAGCCCCCATTCCGGGTACGAGACGGGCTTGCCGTGGGCGGCGGCGAAGTCCACGTGGTGCTGCAGCCCGTACGGGCCCTCGACCTGCTCCTTGAAGCTGCGGCCGGGAGGCTGGTCGTAGGAGTCCATGCCGATGATGTCCACGAAGTCGTCGCCCGGATAGCACTGCGTCCACGGGATGGCGTCCGGACCGCGGTTGGGCGCGAAGTCGAAGCGGAACTCCTGCCCGGGCACGGAGCGCATCGCCTCGACGATGCGCCGCCAGTACGTCTTCCACGCCTCGGGATCGGGGGCGCAGCGGTGGGTGTAGGTGATGCCGTTCATCTCCCAGCCGAGCACGATCACCGTGTCCGGGACGCCGAGCCGTACCAGACGGCGGGCGAGTTTGCGGTAGTGCTCGTCGAACTCGCCCTCCGCCCCGGCGCGCAGCAGGGTGCGGACCTCGGCGTCGGGGAGATGGTCCTCGTTGCGTTCGAGCATGGGGACGTTGAGCACGAACATGCGGTCCGGGTCGCTGCGCCTCCAGCGCGACCAGCTCCGCAGGAAGTCGGGCCGGCCCTCGATGTTGGACCAAACGTCACCGGGGAGGTAGGTGTGGCCGACGCGCAGCTCGGTGCCGCCGAGCCAGCGCGAGAGGTGCTCGATGCGTTCCACGCCCTCCGGTCCGTAATCCAGATAGGCGCCGATGGCCCCAACGGGTCCTTCCGGGACCGGATCCGGGCCCTTTGGTGCCGGTCGTGAGCCGTTCTCGGCTTCGGCGGCCGGTGCTCCGAGGACGACGGCCGAGGTCAGCAGACTCGCCGTCACCGTTGCCAGACACGTCCCCGTCTTGCGGCGGCGAGGGTGCACTGTTCCTCCCACTGGTCATTCAGGAATGATTACTTCCGGTAAGAGGACGGTCCTATTAGTGGAAGACGACGGCATCCTCCAGTGCGCTATTCGTGAGAGACGCGCCGGGCGGACTGCGCCGGACGGGTGAGAGGGGCGGTTCCGGGATGCCTCCGGAGGGCGCGGGAGTACGGGGCCGGGCGCTCGGCAGGTGCACGTCCCCGAGCAGCGACGACTACGTGAAGTGACAGGCGATCAGCTCTCCGGTGGGCAACCCGGGCCGGGCAGTGCAACGATGAGGCCGTTGGAGTCGGCTCGGGGAAGATGCTTCAGGAGAGAGCAATGCCGTCCCGTCTCGCCGCGCTGTTCATCGCCGCGGCCTTCGTTCTGGGCACAGCCGCCAGCCTTCAGCCGTCCGCCGCGACCGGGGTGACGAGCCTGGGCGCGGCCTGCGACGACAACCGCGGGCCGTGTGTGATCGAGGGCTGGATGTTCTGACACCGGCCCGATCGGCCGAACGGGGCCTCTCCGTACACCCGAACGGGTGCAGCTTTCCCGACGCTGACCCATACGGGTGAACGGGGCAAGTGGGCCCGCCGCGGCGGGATTAAGGTGCCCGACCATGGTCGACACCCTCACCGCCGCACGCGGCAACCTCGGCACCGTGTCCGTACTGGCCTGGATCGGCGATCCGGACGACGGGCACGACACCCCGTACCTCCTCGCGTACACCCTCGGCGACGGCGCGGCAGGGGCGGCGGGCAGCGAGCAGGCGATGGCCGTGCTCGCCGAGCAGCTCTCGCTGCCGGTGGACGGCACCATGACGAACGGCGCGCGGGCCGGGTTCCCGGTGAAGCTGTTCATGGTGGACCGGCAGGCCACACTCAACCTGCAGACCGTCACCGCGCAGTGCCAGGTGCCCGAGGAGTGGCTGGCGGCGGTCGATGCCGGTGCCTCGGTGCATCTCATGGTGAGCACGACGGCCTGGCCGCAGGCCGTGCCCGGGCAGCCCGTCTCCGCGGAGATGCTGGCGGGTTACATCGGCGACGAGAAGGTATTCGCGGCCGCGGCCCACTGCGTGGTGCCCGTCGCCCGTTTCGGCAACTGACCGGCGGGCCGCGCGGCCCGCTCCGCTCTGCACGTACAGCTCTCCCCCATGAGGTGGGTTCCATGAAGTTGACCAGCCGTATCGGTCTGGCGGGTGTGTTGGCGGGCGTGGCCTCGGTCGCCGGGGTCTCCTCCGCCGCGGCGGCCGATTCCGTACCCCTGATCGTGCCGCTCGAAGCGCTCGAGAACGGGCTGCCCATCGAGGCGCCCACGATCCAGGGTGCCATGCCGCTCCCGGCCGCGGGCCGCCCCGCGCCGCCGCAGTACACCGAGGGCAGGCTCATGCCGCAGGCGACGCTGCCGCAGATCCCGCTGAGCAGCGCACTGCCCGCGGCGGCCGTCGACGCGCCGCTGAAGAACCCGCTGAGCGGCGAGCGGATGACCGGGGCCGCGCTGGAAGCAGCGGAGGCCCCGGTGGAGATCCTGAGCCCCGGGCTCGGCCTGGAGTCGCCGCTGGTGCCGCCCGAGCCCGGCCGACTCGACCTGCCCGGCCTGAAGGCGCCCGAGCTGGCCGTCCTGCCGCTCGCGGCCCAGGCCGAACCCGCTGCGGACGCGCTGCTGTCGTAGCGCGTCCTAGCGCGTCGTGGTGAGCTGACGGATCTGGTCGATCTGGCGGAACTGCCGGATCTGCCGGATCTGCCGGATCCGATCGATCCGATCGATCCGATCGATCCGGCGTACAGGAGAGTGGGCGATTGGTGAGCGAGCGGCTTCTGGATCCGCCCGCACCCGGGAAGACCCGGCCGCAGCGACAGCCGCAGCCGCAGCCGGTGACCGTACCAGCAGCCGCCGGGGCAGGGAGGTCCCTGCCCCGGCGGCTGGTGGTACGCGGTCTGACGGCGCTGGTCTCGCTCGGCGGGACGGCGGCCGCGCTGAGTCCGCTGCTGCGGGCCAAGGAGGACGGCGTACGGTCCGGGGGCCTGCGGGCGGGCGGACCGGCGCTCTACGAGAACGGGTTCAGCGAGATCTACCGGGGGCGGCACATCCGGGGCGGGATCCTGCCGGCCGGGGACCGAGACGGTGACCAGGCCAGCGGCCAGGACGGGAACCTCGGCGGGGGCGGGGGCCGGGGCGGAACGGAGCCCGGTCAGGCCACGGTCCTGATCGACGGCCGTTCGCTGCACGTCATGCGGCGCGCGGACGGCACGTACATGACGGCGCTGCATCACTTCGAGTCCTTCGGCACGCTCCAGGAAGCCGCCCGCTCGGCGGTGGACTCGCTGGGCGCGTCGGCGCAACCGGTCTGATCCGGGCGCGGGTTTACCAACACGGTCTGAGCCCGGGCCGGGTGAGGGGAGGTCAGGTCGGATGTACACACGCAAGAACCAGCGGAATCTGACGAGTGCGGAGAAGAAGCGGTTCGTCCACGCCCTGCTCGGGCTGAAGGCAAGCGGCCGCTATGACGAGTTCGTACGGCTGCACATCGACCACTATGTGGCGGACGGCGAACCGGGGCTGCGGACCGGGCACATGACGCCCACGTTCTTCCCGTGGCACCGCCAGTTCCTGCTCGAGTTCGAGCGGGAGCTGCGGCGGATCGCGCCCGGGGTCACCGTCCCCTACTGGGACTGGACCGTGGACACCAGCCCGGCCGGCTCCCTGTGGGCGGAGGACTTCCTCGGCGGGGACGGACGGCTCGGCGACCAGCAGGTCACGACCGGGCCCTTCGCGTACGAAACGGGGAACTGGACCATCACCGAGTCGGTCTCCACCCGCCGCGACCTCACCCGCGCGCTGGGCAGGCGCGGGAACCTGCCGAGCGCGCGGGAGCTCGACTGGGCGATGGGCGATCCCGTGTACGACACCGCCCCGTGGGACTCGACGGCGACCTCGGGCTTCCGCAACAAGGTCGAGGGGTGGACCGACGGCACCACCCGGGACTGGCGCAACCACAACCAGGTGCACCGGTGGGTCGGCGGTCTGATGAACAGCGGGGGCTCGCCGAACGATCCGGTGTTCTGGCTGCATCACTCGTTCATGGACCTGCTGTGGGAGCGGTGGATGAAGCGGCATCCGAAGTCCGAGCCGTATCTGCCGCTGCGTCCGCCGGGGCGGGGGGACGCGCAGTACAAGCGGGTGCTCGGCCTGGACGAGCCGATGCCGCCGTTCGGCGTCCGGCCGTCCGAGGTGATCACGCAGGATGTCTACCGGTACGCGTGAACGGGCGGGCGGGCCAGGTCCGTTCACGCGGACGGGGCGCCCGGACGCTTCCGCGTCGGACGCCCCGTCTGTGAGGGCCTTGAAGGCTGTGGGGCTTCAGCCGCCGTAGCCGCCGCCCATGCCGCCGTCACCGTCGGCGTTGATGCAGGTGTTGCCGAAGGCCGGGTTCAGCAGGCCGACCAGGTTGACCGTGTTGCCGCAGGCGTTGACCGGGATGTGGATCGGGACCTGGACCACGTTGCCGGAGAGCACGCCGGGCGAGTGGGAGGCGTGGCCCTGGGCACCGGCGTCGGCGGCGGCGACACCGGACACACCGGCGACGACGGCACCGGCACCGGCGACGACGGCACCGGCCTTGAGGATTCGCGACATGCGATTTCCTTCCTTGGATGGATCATTCGGTCACACGCCGTGCGACCTCGGTTGTTTCAACGCCCAAAGCGGCGCCAGGTCACGGACAACATCCCAATTTATGGCAATTTGCCCGCATATCCGCAGAGTCAGAGACCTTCGCCCTCGGGATAGATGTCGATCCGGTCGACGCCCGCCCCGGAACGCTCTCCCATCGGTGAGTCCTCGACCATGACCGTGAGGGTGTGCAGCCCCTCGGTGAACTCGTACGTGCCGAGATGGACCGCCTGTGTGGTGGACCGGGGGCTGTGGCCGTTGAAGGGCTGTTCCACGGGCTTGCCGTCCACGGCGAAGCGGACGGTGCCGAAGCCCGGCTGACGGCTCATCGTCGCGTTCAGGGAGTACGCGCCGTCCAGGTCGGCCGCGAAGGTGAACTCGACGGTGTCGCCCGGTCCGCCACGGCCCAGGAGGCGCTGGTGGCCCCCGGAGTAGGCCGCGCTGCAGCAGTTGTGCTGCACGCTCGTACGGCCCTTCGCACGGCTCGTGGTCAGCTCGGCCTCGTAACTGCCGCTCAGCGGAACGACCTTCAGGAGGTCCACGCCGATGCGCAGCGCCTCCTTCGAGCCCGCGCCGGGTGCCGCCGTGAAGGTGAGGATGTGGCGGCCCTTGCGCAGATGGTGGATGCCGAGGCCGACGGCCTCGGTCGCCGCCTTCGGGCGTCCCGCGTCGTAGCGCTGGTCGAGGGCGATGCCGTCGAGGGCGAACGTGACCGCGCCGTAGTCCGGTCCGACCGTCTGCTGGGTGCCGAGGGCGTACCAGGCCGGGCGCGCGACCTCGAAGGCGAGCGTGAACCGCTCGCCGGGCCGGGTGGCGGCCAGCGCCGCCTGCGCGCCGCCCGACCAGCGGACACCGCCGGAATCCGCCTCGCGGCGGGCGGCCGGGCCCTTCGAGCGGTCGGCGGCGATGAGGTCCTCGGCCTCGTGCATCAGGAGCGGGGTGAGTTCGAGGTAGTCGAGCCCGGCGGCCTTGCCTTCGGCAGCCGGGTTCTTACCCTCGGTCTTCGCCACGAGCCGGTGGCGGCCCGCCTTCAGGACCTGCGTCCCGAGAGTCACGGCACGGGCGCCCGGCTTCGGCGCGTAACCGTCGACGACCGGGCCGATGCGGCGGCCGTCGAGGGTGTAGCTCACCCGGCCGTGCCCGGCGTCGGTCAGTTGCTTCACGACGAGCCGGTACGTGGCCGCCGTGGGCACCGTGAACTCGAAGGTGCCGGGCGCGGCGTCCTTGCCCGCGGCCATGTCCTCGGCCGCGAGCCGCATGACCCGGTAGTCGCCGCCCGCGGGATTGCGGTGCAGGAAGGTGAACTTGCGCGTGACCGGGGCCGACCAGCGGCCGTCCTCGCTCTGCGCCTCGACGGTGACCGGGTGCTCGACCGTGTCGTCGAGGCCCGCGGGCACGGCGACATGGAGCTGCATCGCCGGGTCGCTGCCGACCTGGTGGGTCCGGCCCTGCTCGCCGATGCGGTAGCGGTAGGCGGCCACGGCTCCCGTACCGCCCGGGCGGAGCACCAGCTGGTGGCGGCGCTTGTCCAGGGTGATGCGCGGGCTCGGCGGCCTGCGGCCGTCACGGGTGTCGGCGGGCTTCGGCCCCTCCCCCGGCTTCGCGTCGTCGGGGTGAGCGACCGCGGACGGCGGCAGCAGGGGCACCGCCCCCGCCGGGCGGGCGTCCGTGACATGGACGCCCGCCGGCAGGGCGTAGAGCCCCGCGATCGCCGCGACCAGGACGGTGGCCCGCCGTGACGGGCGACCGAGGCGGCTCAGGACCGATCTCATGCGCGCCTGCTCCGTCGTACGACGAACACCGTGCCCGCACCGGCCGCTACGGCGGCGGCACCGAGCCCCAGGGCCAGGAGAGGCGTCGAGCCGGGGCCCGTCTCAGGGAGCTGGGGCGGGGTGCTCGACGGGGGCGTGTGGGGCGGGTGGGTGCTCGAGGGCGGGGTGGTGTGCGGGGGTGTGGTGTGCGGCGGAGTGGTGTGGGGCGGGGTGGTGGCCGGAGGCGTCGTGGCCGGCGGGGTGGTGTGGGGCGGGGTGGTTGCCGGCGGAGTGGTGTGGGGCGGCGTCGTGTGCGGAGGGGTGGTGTGCGGCGGAGTCGTGTGCGGAGGGGTGGTGTGGGGCGGCGTCGTCGCCGGCGGGGTCGTGTGCGGCGGAGTGGTGTGCGGCGGAGTCGTGTGCGGAGGCGTCGTCGCCGGCGGGGTCGTGTGCGGAGGCGTCGTGTGCGGCGGAGTCGTCGCCGGCGGGGTCGTGTGCGGAGGCGTCGTGTGCGGCGGAGTCGTCGCCG
>NZ_JBLMKT010000014.1:0-87112 GCF_047779955.1 Streptomyces lothianensis
CGCAGTCCGCCTGAACCAATCAAGATCGGACTCTACGAAACTCGGGGCAGCTCACAGTGCTGGATGTCCGGAAGCCGGCCCAGTTCGTTGTGGTGTACCACCACGTGGCGGTCAACGCCGTCCGCCCGCGCCCGGAACACCAGTCGGGTGTGCACGCTCCGCTCCTCGCGGTCGGGTCCGACCTGGAATCGCTCGTGACAGCCCAGCCATTCGAGCTGGCCGTCGGCCGGCTGCTCGATCTGGCCGAGCAGCCGGCCGACGCTGCCGGGCACCGGGCAGAGATCGCGGTAGGACAGCGCGCCGGGGACGTGCCGGGCCCAGCGGCCGCGGGGGCGGGGCGGGCCGAGCTGGGCGACCAGGGATTCCTGCGGCAGGCCCAGGATCTGTTCCAGGGCGCGGACGGCGTGCAGCGAATGGGCGCGTTCCGGGCGGCAGCGTCCTCGCTGCCAGTTGGAGAGGCTGGCCACGCTGACCTGGATGCCGCGTTCCGCGAGCCGGGCGTGCAGTCTGTCGAGGCTGAGGCCGCGGGCCTGGATGGCCGTCCGCAGGGCCTCGTCGAAGGAGTCGGCGTACGGGAGCTCTGGCTGTCCGTGGCCGGGTGCGGTGCGCGTGCTGGTCACCATGTGCGGGGTCCTCCTGACGGCATACGTCCGCCCCCGGACGAGCACGAAGGTACCCGGGGGCGGAGACGCAGTCGAGATCGGCGGACCAACTAGTTCGCCGCTCAGGGATCAGAAGGTCAGGCTCCACGCGTCGACATAGCCGCTGTCGTTGACCGCTGTGTCCGTGACCCGCAGCTTCCAGACGCCGTTCGCAGTCTCCGCGGAGACGTCGACCGTGTCGGTCTCGTGAATGATGTCGCCGTCGTCGTCGGGGTCGGGGCTGCGCAGCCGGTAGGCCGTGCCGCTGGGGCCGATGAGGTCGATCCGCAGATCGCCGCGCCAGGTGTGGTGGACGTCTTGGTACACCGACAGGGACGTGGGCGCGTTTCCGCTGATCCCGCTCACGGTGATGGGTGACTCGGCCTGGCCCTGGTCAGGGATGTCGAAGTCGGCGGTGTTCTCGAAGAACCTGCCGGGGTCGCCGCCGCCTCCGTGGTTGATGAGGTTGCAGCACTGGTTGCCGTAGATGCGGACCCCGGCCCGCTCGGCGTACCCCTGGTAGGCCGACCAGCCTTCG
Organism: Streptomyces lothianensis; assembly: GCF_047779955.1. NCBI lineage: Bacteria > Bacillati > Actinomycetota > Actinomycetes > Kitasatosporales > Streptomycetaceae > Streptomyces > Streptomyces lothianensis. The sequence continues at coordinate 1,180 of NZ_JBLMKT010000014.1, forward strand.
TACCAGGTCCAGCCGCCGATCACCTTGCCCTGTACCGCCACCGGGGTGTTGCCGCCCGATCCCGACCACAGGGTCCAGTGCGTGTGGTCGCCGTTGGCCGAGCCGCCGCACGGGAGTTCCTCCGCGATCCTGCCGAGGTACTCGCCGTGGGCCACCGTGCTTCCCGAGGACTTGTTGGTGGTGTCGCGCAGGTGGTAGTAGCCGGTGGTGTAGCCGTTGTCGTGCATCACCGTCAGGTAGGGCCACCGGCCGCCGCTGGTGCAGTGCCGGTACAGCGTCCCGGCCCGCGAGGCACGCACGTTGCCGTCGCCGCCGTAGAAGTCGATCGAGTTGTACGGGCGGGACGTGCCGCTGTTGCCGTGCACACCCCAGTGGGCCCAGCCGGTGTTCTGCCGCCACGGCAGCGAGAGACCGGTGGCGGCGCGCGGCTCGGGTGACGAAGTACGGACGAACGGGGCGCGCTCGGAATCCTTGACCACCGCGGAGGGGGCGCGTTGCGACAGAGCGGCGAAGGCCGGGGTGCCCTGGAGGCCGACCTGCCAGGTGCTGCCCGAGCGCCGGGCGACGAACAGCGATACCACGGGGGAGGTTTCGACACCGCGGGGGATCAGGAACGCCGAACTTCCGAACGTCCAGGTCCCGTTGGCGGACCACCGCTGCGGCTCGACCAGGATATCCAGCTTCGCCGAGGCTGCCAGCCCGTAACCGCCCCTGGCCTGGGTGCCGAGCCGGTCCTGCATCGCACCGCTCACGGCCTGCTTCAGGTCGTGCTCCGGGGGCGGGGCCGGTGCCGCGGCCCCGGCACTGCCTGCCGGGAGCACGGAGACAGCGACGGCGAACGCCGCACCGAGGGCCGTCAGGACGGCACGTGTCCGTCTGTTCACGTTCGCTCTGTTCACGTTCGCTCCTTCTTCGGGGGTGGGGGACGCGCCTCGCAGCACGGCAGGCACCGCAGGCGCCGCCAGGTAATGTCCGCCGACCGGCAAGGCGGAGCAACGAGAGGAAGGGGCTGAGCGTGCAAAACCTGAATACCGCGCTCTAAACGCTGAAGAGCCGGCCGGCCCCGTCTCGGAGAAGCCGGCATCGTGCCTGGTGGGGGCGGGATCCAGCGTGTGCAGCGGGCCGATGCCCAAACCTGCCCAGCCAAGCGCCGCCGGCCCATTGAATCTTTAGGTTCGGAAGTCGGGCGGCACCCTCCCTGCCGAACCTGGAGAACCACGTGGAGGCTCAGAGCGGGGCGAGCATCATGAGGATCTCGTCGCGATCGTCGCTCGGGGTGAGCCGGAGAGCGCCGGGCCATCGGCCGGTCTCATGCCAGCCGAGCCGGCCGTAGAAGGCCTCCAGGCCCATGCCGCCGCGGGCCGCGAGGCGCAATTGTTCCAGACCCATCTCGTCCCTGGCGATTCTGCGCACCTCCTCCATGAGCGCCCGCCCGATGCCCAGCCCTCGCACGGCAGTGCGGGTCTGGACGTGGTGGAGGGTTCCCCAGTGCGCGATCAGTTCGAATCGGTCGCGGCGGACGTTGAGCCAGCCTGCGAGTTCGCCGTCCATGGTCGCCGTGACGATTCGGCTGGTGTCGGGGGCGAGCTGATCGATGAGGCGATCGAGGGCAGGCGTCACCGTGTCCACGTCGACGGGCGGGAAGGGGAAGCCTGCTGCACCGCCTGCGTTGGTGACCTCGACCCAGCACTCGGCAAGGGCGCTTCGGTGCTTGGCGGTGACGTCATCGGATGAGGTGAGCTGCTGAAACACGAGGGAGCCGGGAGCCATCCGGGAATCATGTCAGCGGCCTCCGACAGAAGGCCGAGGCAGGCCCTGCTGCTTGAGCAGGCCGGCTCCGGACACCACTCCCGGTCATGCCTCAGCGCTCCCCACGCCCGGCGATCAGGCCCGTCTCCCAGGCCCAGGCGGCTATGCCGACCCGGTTGCGTGCCTTCAGCTTTGCCTGGATGTTGGCGATGTGGGTCTTGGCCGTGCCTGCGGAGATGAAGAGTCTGGTGCCGATCTCGGCGTTGGTGAGGCCTTCCGCGACCAGGCGGGCTATTTCCTCCTCGCGGGAGGTCAGCGGTGAGGGGGCGGTGGGTTTCGTCGTGGGCAGGGAGCGCAGGAGGGTGACCGTGATCTGCGGGCTGATGAGGATGTCGCCCGCCATGGCGGCCCGTACGCCCTCGAGCAGCAGGCCGGGGCCCGAGCGTTTGAGGAGGAAGCCGCAGGCGCCGTCGCGCAGGGCGGTGCGGACGTAGTCGTCGTGGTCGAAGGTCGTGACGACCAGGACGCGCGTCGGGTCGGTGGCGTCCGGGCCTGCCAGGCGGCGGGTGACCTCCAGGCCGTCCGCGCCCGGCATCCGGATGTCGGCGAGCACCAGGTCGGGGCGGAGAGTACGGGCGAGGGAGAGGGCGGTGTCGCCGTCCGGCGCCTCGCCGACGACCGTCATGTCCGGCTGGGAGTCGAGGATCAGGCGGAATCCGCTGCGTACGTCCGCCTGGTCGTCGGCCAGGAGGATGCGGGTCGGGGCGGCCGGGGTGGTCATGACCGTGCCTCGGAATCTGTCGGGAGGTCTGTCGGGAGTACGGCGGTGAGTCGCCAGCCGTCCTGATACGGACCCGCCATCAGCGTGCCGCCCAGGGCCTCGGTGTGTTCGGTGAGGGCGGGGAGGCCCAGGCCGCCGCCTTCGCGGGGGCAGGGGGTGGAGTCCGCGGCATGGGTGCGGTTTGCGGGGTTCTTGGGGTTCGTGGGGTTGTTGTTTGTGATGTGGAGTTCCACCGTGGTGGGGGTCGGGGTCAGGGTGACCGTCGCATGGGTGGCGGCCGGGGCGTGTCTGCGGATGTTCGTCAGTGCCTCGGCCGTGATGCGGTACGCGGCAGCGCCCGCCTCGCGCGAGAGTCCGTCCGTAGCTCCGGCGGGCATGTCCAGGTGCGCGCGGGTGGTGCCGGCCGAGCTGAACTCGGCTATCAGGGCGGGGAGTTGGTCGATACCGGGCAGGGCGGTCGTGGTCGCCGTCTCAGGACCGTGCAGCATCAGGATCGTACGGTCCATGGAGGCCAGGGCGCTCAGGCCCGCCTTCTCGATGCGTTCGAGGGCCGGTACCGCCTGGGCAGGGTCGGTGGCCGCCAGGAAGCGGGCCGCCTGGGCCTGGACGACGATGCCGCTGATGTCGTGGGCCACGAAGTCATGCAGGTCGCGGGAGAGTTGAAGGCGCTGCACGCGGCGCGCCTCGGCGACCGCGAGCCGCCTGTGGTGCTCCTGACGGCGGGGGTAGGCGCCGACGGCCACCGCGGCCAGGGCGGGGAGCAGCCAGAAGGTGGCGATGCCCATGGACTCCAGGAAGGATTCGCCGGAGACGAGCGGGACCGGCCAGAGAGCGACGGCCAGAGCGGCCAGGGGGACGGCCACGCGGAGTTCGCGCAGCGGCGACCAGCGGGTCGTCGCGGCCAGGAGGAGCAGGAGGAGGCCCGCCTCGGCCATCTTCCAGGCGGAGTTGATGTGTTCCGCCGGGATGGCGACGGAGGTGAGCAGGGAGAGTGCCGCGCAGGCCGCCGTGGGGCGGGCCAGGCGGTGGAGTCCTGGCGGGGTGCGGCGGCGGGAGACAGCGCCCAGGGGGTGTCTCCCCAGGGCCCAGGCGATGGTGGCGGATGCGGCCACCGTCGTGACGCTGCCGAATGCGAGCTCTGCCACCGATGTTGTGTCCCCCATGCGGATCAGCGTATGGGCAGGTCGGGTGGTGGCGCCTCTGCCGATCGGCAGAGGGAGGCGCGGTGGCCGGACGCCGAGCGGGCGATCTTTATGCCGATCGGCGGATGGGCGGGGGTGCGGTGCCCGGGCGAGGCTTGAGCCGTTCGGTAAATGGCCCTGGGAACACAGGAGTTCAGCATGCGAATCAAGTCGGACGGAATGCGTATCAAGTTGATCGGGGTGGTCGGTGCGGCCGGTGTGCTCGCCACTGTGGCGGCGGGGCCCTCTCCCGCAGCGGGGCAGGGCACGCAGGCGGCGGTCGCCGAGAAGCCGGTGCGGGTCGCCAATGTTCATGGATCGGCGCGTATCCGGTACGTCGAATCGCCCGACGACGACATCCGCTTCACGGTCGACGCGGAGTCGGTGCCGTTCTCCCGGCCGCTGCCGCATCCGATGGCCCGCAACGGGATGGCCACGGATGCCCGGGGCACGGTGAAGTTCAGCCACGGCGTGCCGAACGGCGGCGAGGCCGCCGTCGCCGAGGCCCGGGTCGACTGTCTGGTGACCAGCGGGCGCACGGCCACGCTCACCGCCGTGATCACGAAGTCGAGCGTCGGGCGCGTCGGCAAGCGCATCGGCATCAGCGTCCAGCAGGGGCGCAAGGGTGAGCCGGACCGGCTCGGGTTCTCCTGGGGGGTCGTGAACGTCGACCCCGAGGGGAGCGACGAGGCGGGCGAGATCGTGGAGTCCGAGGTGGGTACGTGCATGGCTCCCGCGCCGTTCACCGTGGTCAAGAAGGGCGGCTTCAAGGTCGTACACGCCGATCTGCCGAAGACACCCGCGCCCGCGGCGGAGGCCCGTCGTGACTGACACGCTGGTCGCTCGTGGACCTGTGCGGAGGCGGAACACGCCGTCGGGCGTGGGCGGTGCGTCGTCGGCCGGATCCCTGCCGGACGGGCTGGACGGGCTGGACGGGCTGGACGGGCAAGGCCGGCAGGACGAGTTGGACAGGCAAGGCCGGCAGGACGAGCTGGACGGGCAGGGCGGGCCCGCCAAGCCGGTCGTCTCCCGGCCCGTCCGGTGGGCCGCGCACGCCGTGGCCCTGAGCGTGCTGCCCTCCGGGGTGTGGCGGTTCGCCATCGCCTTCGGGTGGGACTCCGGGTTCGACGGGTTTCTCGATCCGTCCCGCTTCCCCGGCAAGGGGTCCTTCTACCTGGTGGGGCTGAGCCTCTTCGCCGAGGCCCTCGCGCTGCTGACACTGGGGCTCGTCCAGCGGTGGGGCGAGGTGCTGCCGCGGTGGGTTCCCGGGCTCGGCGGGCGGCGGATCCCAACCATGGCGGCGGTGATCCCGGCCTCGGTGGGGGCGGCCCTCGTCACCTACCTGGGCCTCGTCGGGGCGTTCACCTGGAACAGCGCGGAGAACATGGGGGCGCCCGAAGCACCCGACGGAGTCCTGTGGTGGGTGATGACCGTCTGCTACGCACCTCTGGTGCTCTGGGGGCCCCTGCTGGCGCTCGTGACGGTGTCGTACTACCGGCGGCGGAACCGGGGGATGAACCGGGGGATGAACCGGCGGCGGAACCGGCGGAAGAACCAGGGTGGATGAACCGGCGGAAGAACGGGCGGAAGAACCGGGGCGGATGTACCGGGGCAGGCCCGAGGCCGAGGCCCGAGGCCGAGGCCCGGACTGCCGCCCCCGGCTCGTGCCTCGTGCGCTCAGTTCGGTCCCGACCAGTCGAAGGTGATGTGCTTGCTGGACTGGCCCTCGCGGCTCCAGCGGAATTCGAAGGCGTCGGCGTGGTCCTTCACCGCGCGGCCCCAGGTCGCGACCTGGCCCGGGCCGGTTTCCGAACCGGGGAGGTTGGTCGTCTGGACGCGTGCGCCCTCCGGTGTCGTCGGCCCTGTGAGGGCGACCGCGCTGGCCTCGACCCGGCCCGGGACCGCGGCCCGCCACTTGCCGAGGTCGTCGTCGACCTCGAACTCGATGGGGGCGAAGTCCATGCCGCGCATCTCGGCCCCGAACATCTCGATCATCTCCGTGGGCCAGCTGCCGGCCTGACCGCTGAAGATCATGTGCAGTGCTTCGCGCTGCTCGGTGTCGGCACGCTCGTCGAGGAAGACCGCCGCGTACGCATCGGAGTGCTCGCCCCATACGTTGCCGACGAAGGACGCCACCATCAGCACGTTGAGCCCGTCCATGACGACCTCGCCGTAGCGGCCCTCATTGATGTGCCAGGCCAGGATTCCGTCGCAGAACCCTTCGGTCGGTGGCTGCGCGAACGAACAGGGGCAGGGGACATTGCATCGACACGTGTCGAACCAGTCGCCGGACACGTGCCACTTCGGAATGGTCTGTGTCGTCTCGGACATCTCGCCGCCTCCTTGCACATGGCGCACACGGCTTTCGTACGACGCCGGGCCGTGCGGGAGGGGATCCGAGGGGAGAGTGCGATCGGGGGATTGCGCCGGTGCCGAACTCCGCCTCGGGCCCGGCAATCGCGTCATTAATCCTTATTGTCCCACCGGATACGGCAGCGGGCCAGGGCAGCGGACCACCCACGGCCTCCCCTCCGCCCGGCCACCCACGGCCTCCCGTCCGCCCTCCCTCCGCCCTCCCTCCGCCCTCGCCCCGCCCTCGCCCCGCCACCGACGCGCACCCCGCCGTTACCCGTGGTGGGCTGGAAGCATGAGGCCACGACGAGAACGGCTCACCCCGCCCCTGCGGTCCGGTGATCTGCTCCCGCCCCGGCAGCTGGCCGCCGCCTGGTTCCTCATGACGCTGATCGCCCTGCTCGCCTGGGTTCTGGTGATCGCACAGGCGGACGGCATGGGCACGGACGGGGACATGGGCATGGGCATGGGAGCGGGCGCGGGGACGATGGGCATGAGCCTGTCGCTGTTCCTGCTGCTCTGGGTGGCCATGATGGCCGCCATGATGTTCCCGTCCGTGGCGCCGGTGGCCGTCACCTGGGCCCGGGCCATCGGCCGGCAGGCATCGGGGGCCGCTCGGCTGCTGCGGACCACCCTGTTCGTGACCGGGTACCTGCTCGCCTGGGCGGTGTTCGGCCTGCTCGTCTACGGGCTGCTCGTCCTGTTCGGCGATCTGGTGCAGGGGCATCCGCAAGCCGCGCGGTGGATCGGCACGGGCGCCTTCCTGGCCGCCGCCGTGCAGCAGTTCAGCCCGCTGAAGAACATCTGCCTGCGCCACTGCCGCAGCCCCATGAGCCAGCTGGTGCGCTACGCCGGCTTTCGTACGCGGGCCAGGGACCTTCGCGTGGGGATCCACCACGGGCTGTACTGCGTCGGCTGCTGCTGGGGCCTGATGATCGTCCTGATTCCGCTGGGTTCGATGAACATCGCGGCGATGGCCGCGGTGTCGGTGATCATCTTCGTGGAGAAGCTGTGGCGCCTGGGCCCGCTGTTCGCCTCGGTGGTGGGCGTGGTGTTCCTGGTCCTGGCCGTCCTGACCGCACTGGGTCTGCTGCAGGACGTGCTGCTGCCCGGGCTGCGGGGTGCCTGACGCGCACCCTGCTGCCTGGGCTGCGGGGTGCCGATGACGCCGTACGGGGCGAGCGTGGCGGAGCCGAGCAGGGCCGGGGTCAGCGGGAGCCGGCGCGGGACGGGCCGGCCATCCGTTCAGCAACGCGTGGTGCAGGCGGGGGAGTTCGCGCGGGGCTTGGGCGGGGGGTGCCCCTATCTGTTTCTGGAGTATGGACTTCGGGGGTGCCCGATGCCCGGTGCCCGGTGGTGTGCGGCGGATCAGGCCCGCGTGGTCCGCTTCAGGAACGGGAGGAGGGCCGCGGCCGTCTCCGCGGGGAACTCCGCCTGCGGGTAGTGGCCCGCGCCCTCGAGGAGGACGATCTCGCAGGGGCCGCCGAGGGTCGAGGCGAAGGTCTCCGCCTCGGCGCGCGGGCTCTTGAAGTCGGGGTCCTTCGCGCCCATCAGGATCAGGGCGGGCTGCTGGACGCGGGGCCGGTCGGCCGCCGAGTCCTTGGCGCCGGGGGCGTTCACCGCGATGAAGGCCTCGGTGCGGCCGGCTTCGCGCAGCCGGGACTTGACCGTACGCAGGTGTGCCTTGAAGTCGGCGGGCTTGGGGCCCTTGTGCAGGGAGGCGTAGAAAAGGCCCCAGAGGAACGGGGAGCGCAGGGCGCGGCCGGTGAGCCACTTCGTGAACGCTCCCTGCTGCGGTTCCGCGGCCCATGGGGAGAGGGCCACGACTCCCGTGATGTCGTCGGGGAGTTCGGCGGCGGCGGTGACGGCCGAGTCCGGCGAGAAGGACTGGCCGACGACGGTGGCCGGGCCGCCGCCGAGGTGGCGGATCAGGGCCACGTAGTCGGCGCCGACGGCCGAGGTGGTGTACGAGCTCCAGTCCGTTCCGCTTTCGCCGTGGCCGCGCAGGTCCATGGTGGCGACGCGGTGGCCGGCGGCGACGAGGTGCGGGACGAGGTGGCGGTAGACGGCGCGCACATCGCCCATGCCCGGCGCCATGACGACCAGCGGGCCCTCGCCGGTCACGTCGTAGGCGATACGGCCGCTCGGGGTGTCCAGGTACTGCGTGGCGGCCGGGGCGGTTGAACCCTGCGTCCCGTTCGCGTTCGCCTGGTGGCTCGTACCGGTCATGACGACTCCCTCGATCCGCTCGACCCACTGACTGGCTAACTATGTTAGCCACAAGCTAACGCCGTTAGCCATCGGGCGTCAACACCCCGCTCGCCATTTACGGAGGTGATCATGGCCAGCTAGCGTCAGCCGCACGCAGACCCAGGGAGGGCCCGATGGCGAATCCGCCTGCCAGAAGCGCCGAGCAGCGCAAGAAGGACACGTTGAAGCGGCTCGAGCACGACGTCGATCTGTGGGTGGCGAGCGCGGATCCGCAGACGGGGGCGCCGTATCTCGTACCGCTGTCCTTCGCCTGGGACGGCACGTCCCTGCTCTTCGCGACCAAGGCCACCAGCCCGACGGGCCGCAGCCTCGCCGCTTCGGGACGTGCGAGGATCGGCCTAGGACCGACCAGGGACGTGGTGATGATCGACGGCCCGGTACTGACGCACACCGCCGAGGAGCTGGGCGAGGAGACGCACGCCTGGTTCGCGGAGTCGAGCGGCTGGGATCCGCGTGCGCAGTCCGACGCGGACGCGTACCGGTGGTTCCGGCTCACCCCCCGCCGCGTCCAGGCCTGGCGCGAGTCGAACGAGCTCGCGGGCCGCACGCTGATGCGGGACGGGGAGTGGCTGGTCTGACCGGCCCGCCCGGTCAGCCGTCACCCTTCGGCTTCCGGGCCGGACCGTCCCTCCTTGCCGAGCGGACCATCCCTCTTGCCGGCCGGACCGTTCCCCTTGCCGGCCGGACCATCCCCCTTCCGGGCAGGCTCGTCGCTCTTGCGGGCCGCCCCGCCCGCCTTGCGCGCGGGCTCGTTGACCTTCCGCCCCTCCGCCATCGTCGCCACCATCCGCTCGATGCGCGCCTGCCGGGTCTTCTCGGTGCGCGCGGTGATGAGGCGGTGCAGCACGGCGTAGCGGTCGGAACGGCCGAGCGAGTCGAAGAGCGCGCGGGCCGCCGGGTTCGCGTCGAGGGCGGCGATCAGCTCGGCGGGCGGCTCGGCGTTCTTCGGTGAGGCGTACGCCGCCTCCCAGCGGCCGTCCGTCCGCGCGGCCTCGACCTCCGCGAGGCCGCGCGGACGCATCCGGCCGGCATCGATGAGCGCCTGCGCCTTGCCGACGTTGATCTCGGACCAGATGGAACGCGGGCGGCGCGGGGTCACCTTCTGCAGGTAGTACGTGGCGTCGTACGAGCGGCGCTGACCGTCGATCCAGCCGAAGCAGAGCACCTGCTCGACGAGTTCCTCCCAGGTGAGGCTCGGGATGCCGGTGTGCTTCTTGGCGATCTTCACCCAGAGCGCCGTACGCTCCGTGTGACACTCCTCCAGCCAGGCCTCCAGCTCGCCCGCGCTCGCGGGGACGATGACTTCCACTCCGTCGTCGTAAGTCTCCATGGCCCGAAGGCTAGTTGGCCTATAGGTCAGTTTCTGACCTATAGGCCAACTTAGGCCAACTGGACAGCACATCGGGACGTCCGGGACTGGCGCCCGGAGCAGGCGCCGGAATCGGACCGGGCGCCGGAATCGGACCGGGCGCCGGAATCAGGCGAGCTTCGCCGCGATCTTCGCCAGCCGCTCCCCCTGGTAGCGGGCCGCGTCGAGCGTCGAGTCCGCGACGTCACCGCTGCTGCCCACGTGCACCGTGCCGTACGGGTTGCCGCCGGCCGCGTAGACCGCGCCGTCGGTGAAGCCGGGCGAGACGATCAGGGAGCCCCAGTGGTGAGCGGTGTTGTAGAGGGCGAGCAGCGTGGACTCGTTGCCGCCGTGCGCGTTGTGCGCGGAGGTGAAGCCGGTGAAGGGCTTGTCCTGGAACGTGCCCTCCTGCCACAGGCCGCCGGTCGAGTCGAGGAGCTGCTTGAGCTGGCTGGCGATGTTGCCGTAGCGGGTGGGCGAGCCGAAGGCGTACGCATCGGCCCAGGCCAGGTCGTCGAGGGTGGCGACGGGCACCTCGTCGGATACGGCGTCGATGTGGGCGCGCCAGGCCGGGTTGGAGTCGATCGCCGCGTCGGGGGCGAGTTCGGGCGCCCGCCGCAGCCTCACCTCGGCGCCGGCCTTCTCGGCGCCCTCGGCGAGGGACTTGGCGAGCTGGTGGACGTTGCCGGTGGCCGAGTAGTAGACGACGGCGACCTTGGGGGCGGTGCTGGACATGACGGGTGACCCCTTCCCGGGCACGGAGTAGGCGGTACGCAGGTGGCGGTTCGCGGTAACGGGTGCGCCGCCGGTCGAGCCGGGAACCGGATTCACATCCGGTTCGGCGCGGGCTCCAGTTAAGCGGATGGGTATCCACTCCGCAAGAGGAAGTGGATACCTTTCCGCTTCTCCGTGCGTCCCGTAATCTGCGTATATGAACGAGCCGCCGCGCATCCCCGCCGAGCCGCCGCGCATCCCCGCCGAGCCGTCGAGCTCCGCACTCCCGCCCACTGCAGGAGCGGCGCCCGTCCTGCCCATGGCCGGGCAGTCGCCCCTTCTGCCCCTGGCCGGTCAGGCGCCCCCCGAGCGCGCCGATGCCGCCCGCAACCGGCGCCGGATCCTGGACGCGGCCCGGCGGATCGTCGCCGAGCAGGGCGCGAAGGCGCTCACGATGAACGGGGTCGCGCACGCGAGCGGGATCGGCGTCGGCACGGTCTACCGGCGCTTCGGCGATGTCTCGACCCTGCTGCTCGCCCTCCTCGACGACGGGGAGCAGCGCTTCCAGGCCGCGTTCATGAGCGGGCCGCCCCCGCTGGGCCCGGGCGCCCCGGCCGCCGAACGGCTGCGCGCCTTCCTGCACGCGTACGCCGCGTACATGCTGGAGGCGGAGGAGCTGATGCTCGCCGCCGAGAGCGCCTCGGCCGCCGCCCGCTACCAGAGCGGGCCGTACCGGATCGTCCATACGCATGTGCAGCTGCTGATCCGCGAGGCCCGGCCCGATCTGGACGCCCCGGTCCTGGCCCATCTGCTGCTCGGCGCCTTCCAGCCGAGCCTGCTGTGCCTGCTGCGCAAGGAGCTGAACGTGTCCCTGGAGCGGCTCGAAGCCTCACTCGACCAACTGCTCGGCCCCATCGGCTAGTCCGGGCCCGGGCTCGGACCCGCGCCCGCTCCCCCGGGAGTCGGCGGCGGTACGGGTACGGGCCGCCCAGCGCGAGACCGGCCCGAGCGCGTACGAGGCGAGCGCCAGCAGACCGCCGGTGAGCAGCCAGCCCGCCGTGCCCAGGTCGATGAGCAGCAGGGTCAGGAGCAGCGGCCCGGCCGTACGGGCGATCGTCACGCCCGTACCGAAGAAGCCCTGGTACTCGCCGATCCGTCCGGCCGGAGCGAGGTCGAAGCTGAGCTGCCAGGCACCCGCCGACTGCCACATCTCGGCGATCACGAGGAGCACCGCACCGACGACCAGGACGGCCGCCGCCACCCACGGCGTACCCCGGGCCGAGAGCGCGAACACCGCACAGGTCGGCACCATCAGCAGGCCCGAGCGGCGCAGCGCCCGGGTGGCGGTGGCCAGCCCCGTGATGCCGGTGGCCATCCTGACCTGGAAGAGCATCACGGCACCGCAGTTGAGGATGAAGAGCGCGGAGACCAGCCACTCGGGGGCGGTGGTGCGCTCGGTGATCCACAGCGGGATGGCGATGCTGAGCAGCGGCATCCGCAGCAACAGCACCGCGTTCAGGAGGGTGAGCACGGCGTACGGGCGGTCGCGCAGCACTTGGAGGGTGGCACCCTGCACGGGTGGGGCGGGCGGCGGCGCGGGCAGCCGGAACAGGACGAAGGCGCAGAGCAGGAAGCTCACCGCGTCGAGGGCGAAGACCGCGAGATACGCGCTGTGGCCGCCGACCGAGAGGGCCACCCCGCCGAGTCCGGCGCCGATGGTCAGGCCGCCGTTGCCGGTGGACTGCAGATGGGCGAGCACCCGGGTGCGCTCGGCCCGGCCGACAAGTCCGGCGAGCAGCGCCTGGCGGGACGCGGCGAGACCGGACTGGGCGGTGGCGTAGACGCAGGCCGCGCCGACGAAGGCCGCGAAGTCCCGGACGACCAGGAAGGACGCGACCGAGACGGCGGTCGCGAGCGCCAGCAGCACCGCGGTGCCCCGCGGGCCCCTGCGGTCGGCGAGGGAGCCCAGCGGGGCCCCGACGATCGAGCCGACCGCCCAGGCGACGGTCAGTCCGAGGCCGATACGGGCGGGGGAGAGGCCCACGACGTGCGTGAAGTACAGGGCGGAGGTGACGTAGTACGCGCCGTCACCGACGGAGTTGCTCAACTGGGCCAGGGCAAGGGTGCGTTGCGGGCCTCGGGGCGGAAGCAGGGGCGTCATGGCCGCCACGGTAGGCAGCGAGTGGCTCCCTGCTGTAGGCCAATCTGTGGCTCTCTCCGTGGGCCAATCGGATGCGCCCCGCAGGACCGCGGGGCAGCACGACGAAGCCGCCGTGGAGGAGGTGAGGTCGGGCGGCGGGGTGTGATGCACGGTCAGCAGCGTGGCCGCCCCGCCGACCGCCCCCGCGCACCGTCGGACCCCCGCTCCGCCGACCGCCCCCGCGCGCCTGCCGCCGCGCCGCCGCGCCGCCGCGCCGTCACGCCGTCACGCCGTCACGCCGTCACGCCGTCACGCCAGCTCACGCGCATACGGCGGCTGGGCCCCGGCCCGGGTGCAGCTGACCGCAGCGGCGCGTGCGGCGAAGCCGAGCACGTCACGCCAGGCGTCCGCGTCCAGGGTGCCGGTGAAGCCGCCACGGCGCCCGAGTTCGTGCAGCAGCGCCGCGTACGCCGTATCGCCGGCCCCGATCGTGTCCACCACCGCCACCCGCACCCCGGGCACCGAGCACTCGCCGCCTTCCGCCGGGAACACCGTCAGCCCGTCCGCGCCCCGCGTCAGCACCACCGCCCGCGGCCCGGCCGCCAGCCACCGCCCGACCGCCTCCCGTACGGGCCTGCCGTCCGCGAGCCAGGCCGCGTCCTCCTCGGACAGCTTCAGGAGGCGTACGGAGGGGAGCCGGCCCAGGAACCGGGCCCGGTAGGCGGCCGGGTCCGGGATCAGACCGGGGCGGATGTTGGGGTCGAGCGCGGTGAACACACCGCGCCGCGCGGCGGCGTGCAGCAGCCGGTCGTAGGCCGTCGCGCCCGGTTCGAGGACGAGCGAGCAGGTGCCGAAGCAGACGGCCGACACGCCCTCGGGCACCGCGACCGGGGCGGGGAGGCCGAAGAGGCGGTCGGCCGTCCCCTCCACGTAGAAGGAGTACGAGGCCGAACCGGACCCCCCGTCGACCTGGGCCACGGCGAGGCTGGTGGGTTCGGGCCCGCGCTGCACGAGCGAGGTGTCCACGCCGTCGGCGTGCAGCGCGGCGAGCAGCGCCGCGCCGAAGCGGTCGGTCGAGACACGGGAGCAGAAGGCGGCCGGGGAGCCGAGGCGGGCCAGGGCGCGGGCGGTGTTGAAGGGGCCGCCGCCGAGCCGGGGTGCGAGGAGGGGGAGTTCCCGGTCCGGGGCACGCTCGGGGACCAGGTCGATCAGAGCCTCCCCTGCTGAGACGATCACAGGCCTCTCCTCCCCCACGGCCCCCGCCTCCGAAACGGCTCCCGTCCCCCGAAAGGCGCACCCTGCTGCAGAGGGGCGGTGGGCCGCCGGACACCCCCTTGTGGGCGTCCGGCGGCCCACCCCCTGACGCCCGCCCGTCTCGCCCCCCGTCGGCCCGGACGCCATGATGACCCCATGACGAACGAGCCCGCCGAGATCCACCTCGCCCAGAACTCCGACGCCGACGAGCTGCTCGGGCGCAGTCCGCTGGCCGCCCTGGTCGGGATGCTGCTCGACCAGCAGGTGCCGATGGAGTGGGCGTTCACCGGCCCGTACACGATCGCCGGGCGGATGGGGCGGGAGGATCTCGACGCGCACGAGATCGCGGCGTACGACCCGGAGGCCTTCGCCGAGCTGTTCAGGACAAAGCCCGCCGTGCACCGCTATCCGGGCTCGATGGCGCAGCGCGTGCAGCAGCTGTGCCGGTACCTCGTCGACGAGTACGACGGTGATGCCACCGCCCTGTGGTCGGACGTGAAGGACGGCAGGGAGCTGCTCGCCCGGCTGAAGGCGCTGCCCGGGTACGGGGAGCAGAAGGCGAAGATCTTCGTGGCGGTCCTCGGCAAGCGCTACGGCGTCGCCCCCAAGGGCTGGCGCGAGGCGGCCGGTTCGTACGGCGACAAGGGCTCCTACCGTTCGGCCGCCGACATCACGGGGCCCGAGTCGCTGGCCAAGGTCCGGGCGTTCAAGCAGGAGATGAAGGCGGCCGCGAAGGCGGCGAAGGCCGGCAAGTAAGCCGGCAAGTAAACGGCGCTACGCGGGCCGTCCCTCCCACACACAACGCGCTGGTGGCCCCGTATGCCGAGAACATGCGGGGCTAATCCGACTAAACCGAACACGAGTTGCACACGACCCCTTTCCGGGGGACCCATCGGTCGCTACCGTCCCTCCCACCTCGTTCGCACTGCCTCTGGGGAAGGGACCTCTGTGAACGCAACACCTCGTTCGCGCAGCACGATCGCCGCCATCGCCGCCGTCGCGCTCGCCACACCCCTGCTGCTCGCCTCCGCGGGAACGGCCACCGCCGACCGCGATCACGGGCGCGACAAGCCGGCCAAGGACGCCCGCAAGCTCTCCCGTGAGCTGGTCAGGGACGCCTCCGGTGCGGGGGCGTACCGCCACCTTGCCGCGTTCCAGGCCATAGCGGACGCCAACGGCGGCAACCGTGCCGCCGGTACGCCGGGCCACGACGCCTCGGCGGAGTACGTCTACGACTACTTGAAGAAGGCCGGCTACGACGTCAGCTACGACGCCTTCGAGTTCGTCTACAACGAGACGCTCGCCGAGCGGCTCTCGGTCGTCTCGCCCTCGCAGCGCGACGTCGACATCATCGCCATGTCGTACACGGCCTCGTCCCCGGTCGGCGGCATCACCGCCCCCGTCGCGGCGGTACCGGTCGACGAGGACGGGACCACCGGCTGTGACGCCGAGGACTATGCCTCCGGCACCTTCACCGGCAAGATCGCGCTGATCAAGCGCGGCGGCTGCACCTTCGCCCAGAAGCAGGCCACGGCCGCCGACGCGGGCGCGACCGGCGCCATCATCTACAACAACACCGAGGGCACGCTCAACGGCACGCTCGGCGACCCGGACGCGGGGGTGATCCCGACCGGCGGCATCACCCTGGCGGACGGCGAGGCGCTCGCCGCCGAGGTCGCGGCGGGCGAGGTCACCGTCGACCTCGAGATCCGCGAGCTGCGGGAGACCCGCCAGACGCGCAACGTCATCGCGGAGACCCCGGGCGGCAACTCCGAGAACACCGTGATGCTCGGCGCCCACCTCGACTCGGTCACCGAGGGCCCCGGCATCAACGACAACGGCTCCGGCTCGGCCGGCCTTCTCGAAGTGGCCAAGGAGCTCGCCGAGGCGACCGGGCAGGGCAAGGGCCAGGGCAAGCACAAGGGCCAGCAGCCGCACAACAAGGTCAGGTTCGCGTTCTGGTCGGCCGAGGAGCTCGGCCTGATCGGCTCGGAGAAGTACGTCGAGAAGCTCTCCGAGGAGCAGCTCGCGGACATCCGCCTGTACCTGAACTTCGACATGATCGCCTCGCCGAACTACGGCCAGTTCATCTACGACGGCGACGACTCGGACGGCGAGGGCGCGGGCCCCGGCCCCGAGGGCAGCGCCCAGCTGGAGCGCGACATCAACGCGTTCCTCGACCGGGAGGGCAAGCCCTACGAGGGCACCGACTTCTCCGGGCGCTCGGACTACGGCCCGTTCATCGAGGTCGGGATCCCGTCGGGCGGCACGTTCACCGGCGCCGAGGGCATCAAGACCCCGGCGCAGGCCGAGAAGTTCGGCGGCGAGGCCGGGGTGGCGTACGACGAGTGCTACCACGCGGCCTGCGACGACCTCGGCAACATCAGCATGGAGGCGCTCGACACGAACGTCGACATCATCGCCAACGCGGTCGGCACCTACGCGCACGACCTCAGCTCCCTGACCCGCCCCGTGGAGCCGGTCTCCACCGAGGGCTCGGGCGACGGCAGCGGCGGCGGCCTGCACGCGGGCCACGGCCACGTCAGCGAGTGAGGCACCGTTCAGCGGACACGCTGAGCTGCGCTCCGCCGAGCGGGCGCGCTGAGTGACAACCGTCCGGCCCGGACATCCCGTACGCGGGTGTCCGGGCCGGACGTTGTTGTGCCGGACGGTCCGCCCCGGGCGCTCCGCGCCGCGCGCTGATCTTCTCGTAGGCCGACTCTGGATCGACCACCTCGGCATAACGGGAGTAGAGCAGCGAGGACTTCACCGCCCGGTCGAGCGCGGCCGCGTCGACCGGCCCCATCAGGGACTCGGGCGCCCGCAGCCGGGTCGCGGCCACCGGAGTCGGTGTGCCCTTCCGCTGAGCACGGTGACCACCGCCTCGCCGGCGCCGAGCCCTTTCAAGGCTCTCGGCCCACTGACAACACTGACAACACCGATTACTCCTCGCTCTCCGGCGTCGGCGCGGGCCCGGGTGGAGCCGGATCCGGGGCCGGAGCCGTCGGGGGCCCCTGGGGCGCGGGGGCCGGGTCCTTCGCGGGAGGCGGGGTCGGAGCCGGACCGGGAGGAGCCGGGGCCGGGCGGGCCGGTTCGTTCGGCGGCGTCGGGTCGCTCTCACTCATGTCAGGCCCCTGTTCCCGGTTGTGAGGTTCCGATATGCCCCGTTCCGGGGCGTCATTTCCCAGCCTCGCACTCCGTCGCCATGGCTGCGCCCGGAGCCCCCAGCCCGGTAGGCTTTCCGTGTGATCTTCAAGCGCATCGGAAACGGCCGGCCGTACCCCGACCACGGCCGGGAAAGCACCCGGCAGTGGGCGGACGTCGCGCCGCGCCCGGTCCGCCTCGATCAGCTGGTGACCACCAAGGGCCAGCTGGACCTGGAAACCCTGCTCGCCGAGGACTCCACCTTCTACGGCGACCTCTTCGCGCACGTCGTGAAGTGGCAGGGCGACCTCTACCTGGAGGACGGCCTGCACCGCGCCGTCCGCGCGGCCCTGCAGCAGCGCCAGGTGCTGCACGCCCGCGTTCTCGAGCTGGGCTGACACCGGTCACTCCTGCCGACACCGGTCACTCCTGCCGACACCGGTCACCCCCTGGACCGACACCGGCCGCCGCCGTCGGCATTGCCCCTTTCGGGTCGGGTTCGTCCGCCACCCATTGATCATCTAGTAGGCAGACCAAGCACACGGCATTACGCTGCGACCATGAGCATGCTGACACCCCCCGGCATGGGCGGCGAATACCGCATCACGGGGGACAAGTACCCGCGAATGCGCCGCCCCCGGCGGCGCCGCCGGATCGTGCTCGCGATCGTCGCCTGCACCGCCGTCCTCGGGCTCCTCGCTTACGGGACCATCGAGCTGATCGGGGTCTTCAACGGCGAGAAGTCAGGCGGAAAGAGCGACCGGAACGTCGCTGCCGACAAGACCCCCGACTGCAAGCCGGCCGCCGCCACGCCGAGCGCGTCGAAGACGCCGGCGAAGGCGCCGAAGCCGATGGTGCTGCCGGAGCCCAAGGACGTGCAGGTCAACGTCTACAACGCCACGAACCGCGGCGGCCTCGCCGGGGAGACGGCGGACGAACTCAAGAAGCGCGGCTTCACCGTGGGCAAGGTGGGCAACGCGGAGAAGAAGTTCGACGGGAAGGTCGAGGGCAAGGCCATACTGCTCGGCCCCAAGTCCGCGCTGAAGAAGGGCATCGTCGTCCTCGGCACGCAGGTCGAGGGCGCCGAGGCGCGCACGGACGCACGCGAGGTCGCGGCGATCGACCTGATCCTCGGCGACGGCTTCACGTCCCTGGCGACGAAGGCGGAGGCGAAGCAGGCCATCGAAGCCCTGACGAACCCCGCGCCGCCTTCGCCGGCCACCCCGAAGGGCTGCTGAGGCAGCACCCCGGGGCCACCTGACGTACGGAGTGCTGCCAGGGGGTGTCCGGCGTCGGGGAACGCGGCACTACCCGACGTACGGAGTGCTACTCGGCTGCCCCGTACATACGGTCCCCGGCGTCACCGAGACCCGGCACGATGTAGCCGACCTCGTTCAGCCGCTCGTCGACCGCCGCCGTCAGAACCGTCACCGGCGTGCCCGCCAGCTCGCGCTCCATCACCTCGACGCCCTCGGGCGCCGCGAGCAGCACCACCGCGGTGACATCGTCCGCGCCCCGCCGGATGAGCTCCTTGATCGCCGCGACCAGCGTGCCGCCGGTGGCGAGCATCGGATCCACCACGTACACCTGACGCCCGGAGAGGTCTTCGGGCATCCGCGTCGCGTACGTGGAGGCCTCGAGGGTGTCCTCGTTGCGCACCATGCCGAGGAAACCCACCTCGGCGGTCGGCAGCAGCCGCACCATGCCGTCGAGCATGCCGAGCCCGGCGCGCAGGATCGGCACGACCAGCGGGCGCGGGTGCGAGAGCTTGACCCCGGTGGTCGGGCCCACGGGCGTCTCGATGTCGACCTGCTCGGTGCGCACGTCCCGCGTCGCCTCGTACGCGA
Source organism: Streptomyces lothianensis (assembly GCF_047779955.1). Classification (NCBI taxonomy): domain Bacteria; kingdom Bacillati; phylum Actinomycetota; class Actinomycetes; order Kitasatosporales; family Streptomycetaceae; genus Streptomyces; species Streptomyces lothianensis. The sequence continues at coordinate 19,961 of NZ_JBLMKT010000014.1, forward strand.
GGAGCGTCACGAGCTCGTCGGCGAGCCTGCGGAAGGTCGGCGAGTCGGTGCGCTTGTCGCGCAGTGTGGTGAGTTTGTGCGCGACCAGCGGGTGGTCGACGACGTGCAGGCGCACAAGAGCCTCCAGAAGCTCCGGTCACGGTTCCGTAGTGGGGCGGCGGCCGGGGCAGCGACCCGGTACCAGGTTACCGGGGCCCACAGGGCCCGGCTCGCGCCCGTGTTCGTACGGCCGCCGCGGGTCGTGCCCCGGGCGCACCCTGATCACATCCGTTCGCGTTCGCATCAAACCGGCCATCGGAGGGAAACTGCAGGGGCAGGAAATGCCTGGAGGTGGTGTGGCCGATGCAGCAGGACGAGCCGCAAAACGAGCCAGGGGACGAGCCGCAGGGCGAGGCACCGGACGAACCGCAGGACCCACCGGCGGCCGCATCGCAGCCCAAACCGCCGGACTCACGGGCCGAACCGCAGCCCGAACCGCCGGACGAGCCGCGGGAGACCGACGCCGAGCGTCGCAGGCGCCGCGCCCGGTTCCTGCGCGAACTCCCCCAAGCTCTCGACTTCGCTCGAGCAGGGGGGACCCCCTTCGAGGCGAAGGAACTGCGCGACCGCGTCCAGCCGCGCCGCGCGCGGGCCGCCCGGATGCGTCAGGCGATGCGTATGCGCACCTTCCACTGGTGATCCGGCGAGCCCGCGCGAGGAAACCCCGGACACAGCGCCCCGAAGACCTCTCGAAAAGCCCTTGTTTCTGCCACGATTCCGATTGGGCGGGGCGGAAGTCGACTCCCCGTCCGCCACACTCCGCCGGGGAGACCCCCGACCGGCACGCCTCAGACCAGTGGGAGAGTCACGGTGTACTTCGCCGCACTGCTCGCGCGCACCGAAGACGGGTGGGAAGCGAGCGACACGGAGCTCGACGATGTGGAGACCCTGTCGGATCTGACCGAACTGGCCCTGGAAGCCTCGGTCGGTGACGTCGACGACACGGTGCTCGTCTTCATCGAGCAGGAAGACGCATGGTTCGGCCTCGTCCGCGTGGACGGCGAGGACGACCCGAGGATCTACGTCTCGAACGCGGCGGCCGCCAGCCGCAGCAGCTACGGCGAGATCCTGCTCACCGACGAACTGCTCGGCCGCGAACCCGGATCGGGCGCGGACGACCTGAACAGCCTCACCGACCTCGACGGCACCGAGGACGGCGAACCCGAGCGCGACGGGGACGAAGCCGACGACGGCGCCGACGCGCACATCCCCGCGAGCCCGCTCGGCGACACCCTGATCCTCGACGACCTGGGCCTGACCGAGAAGGAACTGCTCACCCTCGACACGGATGCCCTGAACACCATCGCCGAGGCCCTCGGCGCCTCGGAAATCCTGGAAGCGGTCCGCTGACCGCCCTCCCCACGGACCTCACGACGCCCCCAGAAACAACTGTGACCACTACTACCGATCCCGTACGAGACCGCTGGCGGCGGGCGATGGAGCACGCCCTGGAGGAAGCCGAACTGGCCCTCCAGGGCGGCGATGTCCCCGTCGGCGCCCTCGTCCTCGACCCCGGCGGAAGCCTGCTCGCCGCCGGGCACAACGAACGCGAGGCCACCGGCGACCCCACCGCCCACGCCGAGATCCTGGCCCTGCGCCGGGCCGCGGCGAAGAGCGGACAGTGGCGGCTCGCGGACTGCACCCTCGTCGTCACGCTCGAACCCTGCGTGATGTGCGCGGGCGCGCTCGTCCAGTCCCGTATCGCCCGGGTCGTCTACGGCGCGCGCGACGAGAAGGCCGGAGCGGCGGGCTCCCTGTGGGACCTCGTACGCGACCGGCGCCTCAACCACCGCCCCGAGGTGATCGCGGGCGTCCTCGAGTCCGAGTGCTCGGCCCGCCTCACCCGCTTCTTCCGCGAGCGCTGAGACCGGCTCCCGGGCCCTGATCACGCGAGCGCCGAAGCCTTGATCAGCGGTGTGGCGCGGCTCACCACGCTCCGGACGGGAACCGATTTCGGACCACGGGCCCCTTTGGGCTAAGCTCTCTCTCGGTAGCGTGTCCGAGCGGCCGAAGGAGCTCGCCTCGAAAGCGAGTGTGGCGCAAGTCACCGTGGGTTCAAATCCCACCGCTACCGCAGAAGACGAAGGGCCCGGCTCAATGAGCCGGGCCCTTCGCGCTGTTCGGAACCGGTTGCTGCTGGGTGCGGTTCACTGCCGGGCGCAGTTCACGGCCGCGCCCGGTCAGCTGCCGGGTGCGGGGTCAGACGGGGGCCGGGGTGTCCGCAGGCCGGTCCTGTTGCTTCGGCTCGGCGTCCATCTGCCGCCATACGGGGAAGAACGCCGGGCACAACGTCACCACGAGGTAGACCCCGCCGAGGATCAGGAGGGCGGCGGTCAGGCCCGCGGTATCCGTGAGGAGTCCGCTGCCGAGGACGCCGAGCGGGATGGCCCCCAGGACACCGGCCGTGGTGAAGCCCTGGACGCGGCTGCGCAGCTGCTCCGGGACCGTCTCGTAGACCACGGGCGCAAGGAGCGGGTTGAGCGCTCCGGCCGCCAGGCCGGCGATCACGGTGATCACGATCAGCGAGGCCAGGTCGGGGAACAGGGCGGGGACGACGAGCCGCGGGGCGCCGCAGATCAGGAAGACCACCGTGTAGACGGGCCAGCGGCGGAAGCGGTGCGCGATATGGCCGTACAGGAGGGCTCCGGTGAGTGCCGCCGCGCCGCTGATGCCGGAGACCAGGCCCAGGGCGGCGGGGCTGCCCAGGTTCTCGCGGACGTGCACCGGGAGCATCACCGCGTTCCAGCCGTTGTTGAGGGCGTTGGTCATCATGATCATCAGCACGATGGCGAGGAGCAGCCGGGTGCGGCGGACGAACGCGAAGCCTTCGCGCAGATCGGCGCGGTAGCGGCGGAGGCCCAGCCGGGGTGTGTCCTTCTGCGGGGCGGCGGCGGGCAGACCGCGCAGGCCCGCGGCGATCAGTACGGCGGAGAGCAGGAACGTCGCCGCGTCGATGAACAGCACCATGGCCGGCCCGAGCACGGCGATCAGGAGCCCGGCCAGCGGGGCGCCGAGCAGCCGGGCCAGCTGGCGGGCGCTCTCCAGATAGCTCGCCGTCCTGGCGACGGTCACCCCCGCCCGCTCGGCCAGATGCGGGGTCAGGACGCTGCGGGACGTGTCACCGGGCGAGACGCACAGCCCGACCACTGCCACCAGCAGGCACAGCATCCAGAACCTGAGCAGGCCGGTCAGATGCAGGAGCGGGACGAGTCCGATGGCCGTGGCGGCGATGCTGTCCGCGCCGATGCTGACCCTCCGGCGGCCGAACCGGTCCAGGAGCGGGCCCGAGAGCAGTGAGGCGACCACCATCGGCACGCCCTCGCAGAAGGCGACCAGGCCCGCGCGTGCCGCGCTGCCGGTGGTCGCGAGCACGAACCAGGGCACGGCGAGCAGGCTCATCGCGGTGCCGGCGGCGGAGACGGTGTTCGCGGCGAGCACGCTCACCAGCGGACCTCGGTCGTTCCCCACGGCGGTCCCCCCTCGGGACGTCATTCGGATTCCCGCGGGAATCCGTGCAGGTGGATACGGACCTTGCGGGCGTGCTCGGTGTGCTCGTCGACCTTGTCCTGGTAGCTCACGATCAGTTCGTGGATCTTGTCGCGGAGCTCCTCGGCGAGGTCCGGGGTGAGGGTCAGCGTGTAGTCACTGAGGGTCCACCGGCCGCGCCATTCCTCGGGCCAGGAGTGCATGGTGGCCAGGGCGGTACCGAGCTCGAGGGCGTGCTGGGCAGCCAGTTCGTGCAGATACAGACTCATTGCCCCGCGGACCTCGGGGTCCGGGTGGTCCAGAAAGTCCTCGATGCGGTCGGCCCTGATGCCCCGGTGCACGGGCCGCCACCACCGCTCCCTTCCCTTTCCGCGCTCCGGGTCGTCCTCGATGAGACCCGCGGAGGCCAGCTGACGCAGGTGGTAACTGGTCGCTCCGCTGGACTCTCCGAGCCGTTCGGCGAGCTGAGAGGCGGTGGCGGACCCTTCCCGGCGCAGTGCGTCGAGCAGACGCATGCGCAAGGGGTGCGCCAAGCCTCGCAGGGAGGTCGGGTTGAGGGCGTGCAACTGCTTCTCGGGTTCGGGCATGGGACAACCGTAGAAGTTGCAAAGCTTCTTTGCATAGGGGTTTTGCAAAATCTCTTTGCGACTTGCCGGGGCCTGCCGCGGCCTGCCGGGCCCCCGCCTGGGACCTAAGACCCGGCAAGCCGGGCCCTTTGCGGCGCCGCGGCCGCCTCCCGAGGGCGCAGGATGGTTCGTGAGCCCGGCGGATCTGGCAGGAATCCGCGGGGCCCGGGACCCGGCTCCACTGCGGGGTCCGCGCCGCGGGCTTCCCCCTGAACGCGGCGCGGACTGAAGAGCCCGGTCCTCGTGGGGGAAGCGGCTTGTCCCCCCGATGCCGCTTCCCCCTCCTCCCTCTCCCGTGGATAGACTCACCCGACTGCGCGTGGGGACAGAGGCAGGGGAGGCCGGACGTGGTGCAGGCGAAAAGGGTCGCGCTCTACATCGTGGTCGTCTTCGTGCTGTACACGATCATCAACTCGCCCGAGCGTGCGGCCGACCTCGTCCAGGTCGGCTTCGAAGGCATCTCCGACGCCGCGAAAGGCGTCGGCGACTTCATGTCGGAGCTCGTCAACTAGGCATCGGCCGACCGGGTCCCGGTCAGCCTGGACACCCCGCCCTCCACTCGAACGTGGGGGGCGTTTTTGGTTTACACGCCAACTTGCCCTGCAACACGGAGTTATTCGGTGCTTGCACACAGTGCACATGTCTTGTGATGCTATGACCGCTTTTGCGAAATGTTGATCGGTTACATCGATAAGGGGTGGCGTTGACCTTGCCGGCCAGTACTGCACCCCAAGTGCCGCCTCAGGACACCCCGGCCGCCGCCACAGCCGGCACCGCGGCCGACACCACAGCGGCCGCCCCGGACAGCGGGGAACGCCCGCTGTCCCCCGCGAAGAAGCGCACCGCGGACACGAGGGCCCTCACCCAGGTGCTGTTCGGCCAGCTCAAGCAGCTGCAGACGGGCAGCCCCGAACACACCCGCGTACGGGCCGCCCTGATCGAGGCGAACCTCCCGCTCGTGCGCTACGCGGCCGCCCGCTTCCGCAGCCGCAACGAGCCGATGGAGGACGTGGTCCAGGTCGGCACCATCGGCCTCATCAACGCCATCGACCGCTTCGACCCGGACCGCGGCGTGCAGTTCCCGACGTTCGCGATGCCCACGGTGGTCGGCGAGATCAAGCGGTACTTCCGCGACAACGTCCGCACCGTCCACGTACCGCGCAGACTGCACGAGTTGTGGGTGCAGGTGACCAGCGCGACCGAGGATCTGACCACGTCGTTCGGGCGCTCGCCGACCACCGCCGAGATCGCCGAACGGCTGCGCATCACCGAGGACGAGGTGCTCGCCTGCATCGAGGCCGGCCGCTCGTACCACGCCACCTCGCTGGAGGCGGCACAGGAGGGCGACGGCCTGCCGGGCCTGCTCGACCGGCTCGGCTACGAGGATCCCGCGCTCGACGGAGTGGAGCACCGCGACCTCGTACGGCATCTGCTGGTCCAGCTCCCCGAGCGGGAGCAGCGGATCCTTCTCCTGCGCTACTACAACAACCTGACGCAGTCACAGATCAGCGCCGAGCTCGGTGTCTCGCAGATGCATGTGTCAAGGCTCCTCGCCCGGAGCTTCGCGCGCCTTCGATCCGCAAACAGGATCGAAGCGTAGCTGGATCGGGTAACCCTCTTTCGGCCCATCCCGGCGACGGAAAAGCCGCAGAACCCCCTTTACCTGCGCAGATCCGAGCGCAACTTGTCGACAAGTCACTACAGCGCGTTGCCGACATGTGACATTCTGCGGGAACCGCGTTTGCCGCGGCCCCACGACCGGTATTCAGGTGGAGGCTGCGTTCCTCGAAGCCGGGAACGCCTGCCGCGACCGTCCGCGACCCAAAGGGGGTGGCATGTCCGCAGACCAGGGCAGCTCGAAGGTGCTCACGCGCAGTACGACGACCGCAGCCGAGGTGCTTGACCGCGCGGAAAGCCCCGCCGCAGGCCCTCAACTCCTCCCCCAGCCCACGGCCGGGAGCCACCCGCACAACGCGGCGGCCCCCACCGGGGCCCGGCCGGAGGCCATCGACACCCGCACCCTGTCCCGCTCCCTCTTCCTGCGGCTCGCCACGCTCGGCGAGGACAGCCCGGAGCGCGCGTACGTACGCGACACCCTCATCGAACTGAACCTGCCGCTCGTGCGCTACGCGGCCGCCCGCTTCCGCAGCCGCAACGAGCCGATGGAGGACATCGTCCAGGTCGGCACCATCGGCCTGATCAAGGCGATCGACCGCTTCGACTGCGAACGGGGCGTGGAGTTCCCGACGTTCGCGATGCCGACCGTCGTCGGCGAGATCAAACGCTTCTTCCGCGACACCTCCTGGTCGGTGCGCGTGCCGCGCCGGCTACAGGAGCTGCGCCTGGCCCTGACCAAGGCAAGCGACGAGCTCGCCCAGAAGCTCGACCGCTCCCCGACTGTGCCCGAACTCGCCGCCGCGCTGGGCGTATCGGAGGAGGACGTCGTCGACGGCCTCGCGGTCGGCAACGCGTACACCGCCTCCTCGCTCGACTCCCCCGCCATGGAGGACGACGGCGGCGAGGGCTCGCTCGCGGACCGGCTCGGCTACGAGGACACCGCCCTCGAAGGCGTCGAATACCGCGAGTCGCTCAAGCCGCTGCTCGCCAAGCTGCCTTCGCGCGAACGGCGGATCATCATGCTCCGCTTCTTCGCCAACATGACGCAGTCGCAGATCGGCGAGGAGGTCGGGATCTCCCAGATGCACGTCTCCCGACTGCTCACGCGCACGCTGGCCCAGCTGCGGGAAGGACTGATCGCGGACTGAGCGGGAGAGGGGACTGAGCGGGGAGAGCGGGCTGAGCCGGGAGAGCGGATCGACCGGGCAGCTCTGACCGAGCGGGAGGCGGGGCGCCGCTGCGCGCCTCCGGGAGTTCAACCGCTCCCCGGACTTCCTAATTGACGCACCGTCAGACACACTGGCGCGATGAGCGCCAGGAGTCCCCTCCGTCGTCAGCGCCGCCGCGGCATGGCCGTCGCGGCCTCCGCCGCCGTGGCCTGCCTGGGCACCCTGCTCGCCGCCTGCGGCGGCGGTGCGTCCGGCGAGGGCTACGTGGCGGTGGGCGCGGCCGGCACCGGGCCCGGCCAGCGGGTCGATCCGGTGAAGCCCACGGAGGGCGTGGAGTTCGTACCGCTGGACGGCGACGGGAGTGGGAGCGGCGAGGGTGACGGGGGCGGCGGGCAGCCGTCGTCCGGTTCACCGTCGGCGGCCGGATCCGGTTCAGGGTCCGGATCCGGCTCTGGATCTGGATCGGGGTCGGCCTCCGGCGGTTCGGGCTCCGGAGCCACGGGTTCGGGCTCGGGCGCCACGGACCGTACGGGCTCCGGCTCGGGAGGCACGGGTTCCGGTCCGGGCGGCTCGGAGGGGGAGTCGCCCGACGGGAGCTCGGGCTCCGGCACCTCGGGCTCCGGCGGTGCGGGCGGGTCCGCGGCGGGCGGCGGCTCCGACTCCGGTGGCACGTCGGGGAGTTCGGGCTCCGGCTCCGGCACCGGGAGCCCGGCGGGCCCGGCGGAGCTGAAGATCCTGGGCGAGCCCGTACTGACGGCTGCCGACGAACGCTGGTGCCAGAAGGTCACCGTCGAGTTCCACAACTCCGGTGGCACCGCAGTGCGTTCGGGCGAGGTGACCTTCGAGACGCACATCATCGGCGCACTGGGCGTGGACTGGGCGACGGTCAGGTCCACCCAGGCTCTGCTCGCCCCGATCGCCCCGGGCGCGAAGGACAAGCAGACGTACACCGTCTGCGTGGCCGCATGGCGCGTCCCCCTGGGCATGCACCTGGACACCCAGGACGTCTCCGCGACCTGGGAGTGACGCGGGGGGCGGTGGCGCGCCTCGGCCGAACCGGCGCGAGCCGGACGGAAGCCGGGACGGCCCCCGGGGACGGCCCGTCCCCGGGACGCAGAGGCTCAGGCCAGCGCCAGCCAGGCGACCGCGGCGAGGACGGCGACGGCCGCGATGACGCCCGCGATCAGGGCAATGCGGGGGCCGGAGGATGCCGCGGCGGGCTGGGCGCCCCGGCCGGGGCCGCCTTCGTCGACGAAGGCGCGGAACATCTGGGTGCTGCCGGCGGGGTCGTGGCTCTCGGGACCGTGGGAGGCCTGGGGGTTGTGTGCCATGCGGGGACCATAGCGAAGTCCGGGAACAGGCCCAACCCCGGGCGCCCGACTCGCACCCCGCCCACACGTCACGCGCACTCCACCCCTTTTACCTGACCATTACCAGACCTTTAAGCCCTTTCATCCGATTTTCCTTTGCCTGCAGCAACCATCTTGTTCTATCGTTGCCCTAAGCAACGAACTCGGCAGAGGTCCCGAATCCGGACGTCCAGGGCCCAGGTGTCCAGACCCCAGAGGTCCAAGACCCCAGAGGTCCCGGAGCCGGCGGCCCGAGCCCAGGAACCCACGAGAGGTACCAGGTGGCCACCCCGAAGCAGTACGAGGAGCTCGCCCGGCAGCTCAGCGCGGTCAACGCGGTGAAGCGGGACCTGCACCGCGCGCTGCCCGCCGACTGCCCGCCCGGCTCCGCCGCCGTCCTCGCCGCGCTCGACAAGCACGGCGCGATGCGGATGAGCCGCCTCTCCGAGCTGCTCGCCATCGACATCTCGGTGACCAGCCGGCATGTGGCGCATGTGGCCGAGCGCGGCTGGACCGACCGCGAACCCGACCCCGGCGACCGCCGCTCGCGCATCCTGCGGCTCACCCCGGCCGGCAAACAGCGCCTCGACGAACTCGCCGAGCGCTATACGCAGGCCCTCGCGCACTGCCTCGGCGACTGGTCCGACGAAGAACTCACCCAGCTCAACGCGCTGCTGGGCAAGCTGCACACCAGCTTCGGCGCCTGCCGCGGCGCCACACCCCTCGTAGCCGCGCACGCCGCGCCCCACGCGCACGCCGCGCCCCACTCGACCGCCGCACCCCACGCCCACGCACACGCCACGTGACCACACCCGCCACACCCACCCCCTCGAACCACAGCCCCAGACACACCCCCAGCACGAGCACCAGGAGAAGGACTTCCATGGCAACGACCACACCCCCCGGTGTGCGAAGCAGCGGCCACGCCGGGCAAGGAGCCGGCCATCCGCACGGCGACGGCTCGCCGATGACGCACCGCCAGATCATGGAGGCGCTCTCCGGCCTGCTGCTCGGCATGTTCGTGGCGATCCTGTCGTCCACGATCGTCTCCAACGCCCTGCCGCAGATCATCACGGACCTCGGCGGCGGCCAGTCCGCGTACACCTGGGTCGTCACCGCCTCACTGCTCGCCATGACGGCGACCACGCCGCTGTGGGGCAAGCTCGCCGACCTGTTCAGCAAGAAGCTGCTGGTCCAGCTGGCGCTCGTCGTCTATGTGGCCGGTTCGGTCGTCGCCGGGCTCTCGACCAGCGCCGGAATGCTGATCGCCTGCCGTGTCGTCCAGGGCATCGGTGTCGGCGGTCTCGCCGCGCTCGCGCAGATCGTGATGGCCGCGATGATCTCTCCGCGCGAACGCGGCCGCTACAGCGGCTACCTCGGCGCCACCTTCGCCGTCGCCACCGTCGGCGGACCGCTGCTCGGCGGTGTGATCACCGACCACTGGGGCTGGCGCTGGTGCTTCTACGCCGGTGTGCCGCTCGCGGTGATCGCCCTCATCGTGCTGCAGAAGACGCTGCGGCTCCCGGTCGTCAGGCGCCAGGTGAAGATCGACTGGACCGGCGCGTTCCTGATCTCGGCGGCGGTCTCGCTGCTGCTGGTCTGGGTGACCTTCGCCGGTGACAAGTACGACTGGATGTCCTGGCAGTCCGCGGTCATGGTCGGCGGTTCGATGGTCCTCGGCGTGTTCTTCCTGTTCACGGAGAGCCGGGCGAGCGAGCCGATCATCCCGCTGCGGCTCTTCCGCAACCGCACCATCACCCTCGCCTCGTTCGCCTCGCTGTTCGTGGGTGTGGCGATGTTCAGCGGCACGGTGTTCTTCAGCCAGTACTTCCAGCTCGCGCGCGACAAGTCGCCCACGATGTCCGGGGTCATGACGATCCCGATGATCGTCGGCCTGTTCGTCTCCTCGACCGTCTCCGGCCAGATCATCACCAAGACGGGCCGCTGGAAGGGCTGGCTGGTCAGCGGCGGTGTGCTCGTGACCGCCGGTCTGGGGCTGCTGGGCACGATGCGGTACGACACCCCGTACTGGCATCTGGCGGTCTACATGGGTCTGATGGGTCTCGGCATCGGCATGATGATGCAGAACCTCGTGCTCTGCACCCAGAACCAGGTCGACCCGGCCGACCTCGGTGCGGCCTCCTCGGTCGTCACCTTCTTCCGCTCGCTCGGCGGCGCGATCGGTGTCTCCGCGCTCGGCGCGGTCATGGCCACGCGGGTGACGGGCTACGTCGAGGACGGTCTGGCCGAGCTCGGCCCGAAGGCCGCCTCCCTCGGCCACGGCGGCACCGCCGGGGGCGGGATCCCGAACCTGGACGAGCTGCCGCCGCCGATCCGTACCGTCATGGAGACGGCGTACGGGCACGGGGTCGCCGATGTCTTCCTGTACGCGGCACCGGCGGCGCTGCTCGCCTTCCTGATCACGCTCTTCATCAAGGAGGTGCCGCTCAGGACGGCAGCGGTGTCGCAGGCACAGGCAGAGGCACAGGCAGAGGCACAGGACACGGCCGTACCGCAGGCGCGGGAAGCGGTGCCCGCGGAGAAGTGAGGCGAGGGTGGAGGGGGAGTCGCCCCTCCACCCACGCCATCGGCGTCTCGATCCCCGCGACCTCGCCCGACAGGACTGGGCGAGCGCCCGCAGGTCACACCCCGGGGCGTGACTCGTAGGTCACGTCCCCGGGGCGGTACGGCGGGTCACGCCCTCTTCATCCGGCCTTGGCGGCCGTGAGGTCGTACAGCGTCGTGCCACCCACCGTGACCTGCTCGAAGGTCGCCTCGACCCACTCGGTGACCTGGGTCGAGGCACTGTTCGAGCCCACGCCCGGGCCGGCGCCCATACCGCCGCCGCCCACGAAGTAGTGGATCCGGCCCTCGGCCACGTACTGCTTGAACCGGGCCAGGCTCGGCGACGGATCGCTGCCGTTGAAGCCGCCGACGGACAGGACGGGACGCTCGGTGGCGAGCTGGTAGGCGGCCTGGTTCTGGGAGCCGACGGCGGCGGCGACCCAGGTGTAGTCGGCCGCGTTCTCCAGCAGGGCGGACCTTGTCTCATCGTCGACGTTGGCGCCATTGAGGAGACCGCCCATGCCACCGCCACCCCGGCCCATGCCGCCGCCCCTGCCGTCGGCTCCGTCTCGGGCGCGTTCGGTGCCGTCGGGGGAGCCGCCGTTCTGCGTTCCGCTGCCGGGAGCCTGGGCGCCGCCCGGCGCCCCGCCGTCGCCCGGCAGCTGTCCGTCACCGGGCATCCCCTGCCCCTGCCCCTGGCCACCCGTCTGCCCCTGCGTGGGAGGCGCCATCCCGCCTCCGCCGGGACCGCCGTCACCGCGGGCTCCGCCACCCGGACCGCCCCCGCCCGGCCCTCCGCGACCACCCGTCACCGAGGGCCCCGCCGTCACGATCGAGCCGCCGTGTCCTTCGCCGAGGGTCGTCAGGGTGTACGCGGTGGGGCCCGCCAGGCCCGCGAAGAGCCCAAGACCCACCGCGGCCAGCGCCACTTGCCGGCCGAGCCGGGCGGCGAGCAGCACGCACACCGCGCCGAGCGCACCCGCCACGAGGACCGCCCACCGCAGCCATGGCGCGTATCCGGTGGAGCGGCCGAGCAGCTCATACGACCACCAGGCCGTACCCGCGACCGTCACGGCGAGGGTCGCCGCGGCCCCCAGGCGGCCGCGTTCCTCCCAGAGCATGGCGGCACCCATGCCGATCAGCGCCGCGATGTACGGCGCGAGCGCCACCGTGTAGTACTCGTGGAAGATCCCCTGCATCCAGCTGAACACGGCCGCCGTCGCGAGCAGCGATCCGCCCCAGGCCAGCAGGGCCGCCCGCGCCGGGTCGGTGCGAGGAGCGCGGCGGGTCAGCCACAGGCCGGCGACGAGCAGCACCAACGCGGCCGGAAGCAGCCAGGCGATCTGGCCGCCGATGTTGCCGGCGAAGAGCCGGTCGATCCCCGTCTCGCCCCAGCCACCGCCGCGCCCGCCACCGCCTCCACCACCGACACTGCCGGTCTCCTCGCCGTTGAGGCGGCCGAGTCCGTTGTAGCCGAAGGTGAGTTCGAGGAAGGAGTTGTGCTGTGAGCCGCCGATGTACGGGCGCGAGGACGCGGGCCACAGCTCCACGATCGCGACCCACCAGCCGCCGCAGACCACCAGGGTGAGGGCGGAGAGGGCGAGTTGGCCGAGGCGCTTGCGCAGCGGCACCGGCGCGCACACCGCGTAGAGCACGGCGAGCGGAGGCAGGATGAGGAAGGCCTGCAGCGTCTTCACCAGGAAGGCGAAGCCGACCGCGGCCCCCGCCCACAGCAGCCACTTGGTGCGCCCGTGCTCCAGCGCCCGCAGCACGCAGTACACGGCCACGGTCATCAGGAACGCGAGCAGCGCGTCCGGGTTGTTGAAGCGGAACATCAGCGCGGCCACGGGTGTCAGCGCGAGGACCGCGGCCGCGATCAGCCCGGCCGCCGCGGAGAAGCGGCGGCGCACGGCCGCGTACAGGACGGCCGCCGTGCCCACGCCCATCAGGACCTGGGGCAGCAGGATCTGCCACGAACCGAGTCCGAAGGCCCGTACGGACAGGGCCATCGGCCAGAGCGCGGCCGGCGGCTTGTCCACGGTAATCGCGTTCGCCGCGTCCGAGGAGCCGAAGAAGAAGGCCTTCCAGCTCTCGCTGCCCGCCTGGACGGCCGCGGAGTAGAAGGAGTTGGCATAGCCGGAGGCGCTGAGGTTCCAGAGGTAGGCCGCGCCGGTCAGGAGCAGCAGCGCGAGGAAGGCGGGCCGGGCCCAACGCGGGTCGTCGGGCCTGCCTGTCCACAGCCTGTGCAGAACGGATGCCGCTGCCGTGCGGCGGCGGGCCGTCGGCGCGGTCGGGACGGAGGGCGTGAGAGCGGTCATCGGCGTTCCTGTGGGGTCTCGGGCGCGGAGGTCGCGGAGATGGCGTCCGTGCGGCGGTCCGGGAAGACCCAGATCCGGAAGAGCAGGAAGCGCAGGACGGTGGCGGCGAGGTTGGCCGCGATCAGGACGGTGAGTTCGGTGGTGTGCGAGGGCGCGCCCGCGGCGGCGCCGAGCGCGGCGAGCGAACCGCTGGTCAGGGCGAGCCCGATGGCGAAGACCACGAGCCCCTGCGCCTGGTGGCGTACGGCGCGTTCCGGGCCCCGGATGCCGAAGGTGAACCGGCGGTTGGCGGCGGTGTTGGCGAACGCCGAGAGGAGGAGGGCGGCGGCGTTGGCGGCCTGGGCGCCCAGGCCCGTACGGAAGGCCGTGTAGAGAAGCAGGTGGAGGAGGGTGGAGAGGGCGCCGACCACGCAGAAGCCGAGCAGCTGGCGGGCGAGTCCGCGCGGGACGCCCGGCAGCGCGCGGTCGCGCGGGTCCTCGCCGAAGGGGCGGGCCAGCCGGTCGAGGGGGAGCGTCCCGACGGCGAGCGCCCGGCCCACGCGCCATACGCCCTTGAGGTCATCGGCGGCCGTACGCACGATCCGGACCGTGGAGCGCGGATCGTCCACCCAGTCCACGGGCACCTCGTGGATCCTGAGACCCGCGCGTTCCGCAAGGACGAGCAGCTCCGTGTCGAAGAACCACCCCGAATCCTCGACCATCGGCAGCAGCCGCTCGGCCACATCCCGCCGGATCGCCTTGAACCCGCACTGCGCGTCCGAGAACCGCGCCTGCAGCGATCCGCGCAGGATCAGGTTGTACGTCCGCGAGATGAACTCCCGCTTCGGCCCGCGCACCACCCGCGCGCTGCGCGCCAGGCGCGAGCCGATCGCCAGGTCGGAATGCCCGGAGATCAGCGGCGCGACCAGCGGCAGCAGGGCGTTCAGGCCGGTGGACAGATCGACGTCCATGTACGCGAGGACCGGCGCGTCGGAGGCCGACCAGACCTCGCGCAACGCCCGGCCTCGGCCCTTGCGCTCCAGGCGGTACGACCTCACCTCGGCGAACCGCTCCGCCAGGCGGGCGGCGATCCGGGCCGTGGCGTCGGTGCTCGCGTTGTCGGCGACGGTGATCCGGAAGCCGTACGGGAAGGTCGCGGCGAGGTGGGCGTGGAGGCTGCGGACGCAGGATTCGAGGTCCTTCTCCTCGTTGTACACGGGGATGACCACGTCGAGGACCGGCGGTCCCTCGGCCTCGGCGGGCAGATGGCAGCGGGCCGGAAGGGTCGGCGGGCGGGGTTCGCTTGGCATGCGGCGAGCCTCGCCAAGTGCCCTGTCACGGCGGTGTGCTGCGGCTATGTCCGGGCTGTGAGGTGCTCGGCGGGCGTGGTCGTATGCGTTGTCGTAGTCGCATCCGCGTCCGCATCCGCCTTCGGGTCCGCATCCGTCTCCGCATCCGCCTTCGGATCCGCGACCGGATCCGCCTTCGGCACCGCGTCCGGATCCGCCTTCGGCAGGTCGACGATGAACAGCGTGCGCCCGGGCGCACTGTCCACCCGTACGCTCCCGCCGTGCGCCGTCACGACGGCGCGGACGATCGCGAGCCCGAGCCCCGTCGAACCGGCCACGGCAGCGCTTTTGTTCACGGCGCTTCCGTTCACGGCGCTTCCGTTCACGGCGCTTCCGCTCACAGCGCTTCCGCTCGCAGCGCCGCCGTTCGCGCGGGCGCGGGAGGCGTCGCCGCGGGCGAAGCGTTCGAAGACATGCGGCAGCAGCTCCGCCGGGATCCCGGGCCCGTCGTCCTCCACCTCGATCCGCAGCCGCTCCCCGTCGCGTACGCGCGTGGTGACACGGCTGCCGGGAGGGGTGTGGGTGCGGGCGTTGGCCAGCAGGTTCACCAGGACCTGGTGGAGGCGGGCGGGATCGGCCCGTACGAGCGCGGGTCCGGCGGGGAGTTCGAGGAGCCAGACGTGCTCGCTCCCGGCCGCGCGGGCATCGCTCACGGCATCCACGACGAGCGGGGAGAGGTCGGTCGTCTCGTACGAGAGGGAGGGCGCGTCGGCGTGCGCCGGGGAGGTGCCGTCGGCGTGCGCCTGCGGCGTGACCTGCGCGAGCAGGTCGTTGTCGAGCCGGGCGAGCAGCAGCAGGTCCTCGACAAGCCCGGTCATCCGGGTCGCCTCGGACTCGATCCGCCCGAGCGCCCTTCGCGTGTCGGGCCCGGTCTCCTCGTGGCCGCGGCGCGTGAGTTCGGCGTAGCCGCGGATCGAGGCGAGCGGGGTGCGCAGCTCGTGGCTGGCGTCGGCGACGAACCGCCGTACCCGCGTCTCGCTCTCCTGGCGCGCGCTCAGCGCGGAGTGCACATGGCCGAGCATCCGGTTGAGCGCGGCTCCGACCTGTCCGACCTCGGTACGGGGGTCGGCATCGGGAACGCGTTCGTGCAGGGCGGGTTCGCCGCTGTGCAGAGGGAGTTCGGAGACCCGGGTGGCGGTGGCGGCGACCCGGCGCAGCGGCCTGAGCGCCACCCCGACAAGGACCGCACCGGCGATCCCGGCGGCGACCAGACCGGCCGCCGTCACACACAGTTCGACGACGATCAGCGTACGGACCGTGCCCTCGACGCCCTCGGTCGGGACACCGACGAGCAGCTCGGTCCACTCGCCCTTCATGTACATGACGCGGTAGTCGCCGAGCCCCGGCAGCGAGACGGTGTGCGGTGCGCCGTCTCGCGCCACACCCTGGAGCGCGGCCTTCTGCTCCTCGGTGAGATCGGTGAGCCGGGCCTCGAAGCGGGCGGGCGTCTCCTCGTCGCTGACCGCGGCGCGGTCCACCCGCCCGTCCGTCAGGGTCGCGCCGAGCGTCCCGATGTCCTGGCCGGTGCGGCCGAGGAACGACAGCGCGCCGTTCGGCAGCGCGTCCTTCGAGAGTGCGCCGGGCGGTGGCGGCTTGGCCGCGCGGTCGGCGATCTCCGCGAGCTGCACGTCGAGGCGCTCGTACAGGTAGGAACGCAGCGCGACCGCCGTCACCGTGCCGATCACCGCGCACACCACGGCGATCAGCGCGACGGCGGAGACGACGAGCCGCGTCCGCAGCGAACGCGGACGTCTCACGGCACGCCCGCGGAGGCGGGCTCCGGGGTTCCGGCGGGCCGGGCCGGGCGGGGAGCCGTTCCGGGCTCGGCGGGCTTGATCAGATAGCCGGCGCCACGCCGGGTGTGGATCATCGGAGCCCGGCCGGCATCGAGCTTCTTGCGGAGATACGAGATGTAGAGCTCCACGACGTTCGCCTTGCCGCCGAAGTCGTAGCTCCACACGCGGTCGAGGATCTGCGCCTTGCTGAGCACCCGGCGCGGGTTGCGCATCAGATACCGCAGCAGCTCGAACTCGGTGGCGGTGAGCTGGATCTGCTCGCCGCCGCGGGTGACCTCGTGGCTGTCCTCGTCGAGGGTCAGGTCCCCGACCGTGAGCAGCGACTCGCTGCGCTTGGCGGCCGCGCCCGAGCGGCGGATCAGCCCGCGCAGCCGGGCCACGACCTCCTCCAGGCTGAACGGCTTGGTGACATAGTCGTCGCCGCCCGCGGTGAGCCCGGCGATCCGGTCCTCGACGGCGTCCTTGGCGGTCAGGAACAGGACCGGGACCTCGGGCAGGTCGGCGCGGACCCGCCCGAGCACGGTGAGGCCGTGCATATCGGGCAGCATGACGTCGAGGATCACGGCATCGGGCCGGAAGGACCGCGCGGCACGCACGGCGCTCACACCGTCGTGCGCGGTCTGCACCTCCCAGCCCTCGTAGCGCAGCGCCATGGCGAGCAGCTCGGTGATCGCCGCCTCGTCGTCCACGACGAGCACCCGGGCGGGGGAGCCGTCCGGTCGGAACAGTTCGGTGCGTGCATCGCTCTTGATGAGGGCCATGGCGAAGAGGCTGCTGCGCTCCGCTGAGAGCCGTCTGACCCGAATCTGTGAATTCCCTGAGAAAACGTCGAGTGGTGCCCTGCCGGAGGACACCCTTTCGTTTCGTTCGTTTTGCCGTAGGCTACGAGATGGAGGCCCACCATGACGATGATCACTTCCGAGCTGACGGTCCTGCCCCCGAAGCAGCCGCTGGACGACCTCACCGCAGCCATCACCCCCAGCGCGACCCTGGTCGGCCCGGACGGACGCGCCATCCCCTTGCCGGACGAGGTCGTACACGTACTGTCCCTTGTCGTGACCGCGATGGCCAACGGCCAGGCCGTCACCATCGCACCGCACCACCAGACCCTGACGACCGCAGAGGCCGCGAGGATCCTCGGCATCTCGCGCCCCACCTTCATCCGGCTGCTCGACTCCGGTCGCATTCCGTACGAACAGCCGGGGCGCCACCGTCGCGTCCTGCTCCGTGATGTGCTCTCCTACGCCGACACGCGCCGCCACCAGAGGGAGCAGGGGGTCGATGCCCTGGTGGACCTCGGCGAGGAAGCGGGTCTGTACGCGGCGACCGACACCCCGCGGCGCACCCGATGACCGGAGTCGTCCCCGCAGCCTGCTCGACACCTGCGTCCTGTATCCGTCCTATCTGCGGGACACGCTCTTACGCCTCGCCGCAACCGGCCTCTACCAGCCGCTCTGGTCCGCCGGCATCCTCACCGAACTCGAACGCAACCTCGTGGAAGCCGGCATCGACCGGGCAGCGGTGCGACGGACCTTGACCGCGATGGACACCCACTTCGAGGACGCCGCCATCACCGGCTACGAGGACCTCATCGATGCCATGACCTGCGATCCGAAGGACCGCCACGTGCTCGCGGCGGCAGTGCGCGGCGAGGCCGACCACCTGGTCACGTTCAATCTCAAGGACTTCCCGCCCGCCGCCATGGCACCCCACCAAGTGGAGGTCATGAGCGCGAACGACTTCCTGCTCGGTCTCACCGAGGAGACTCCGGGCACGGTGTGGCGCACCCCGGCCGAGCAGGCCGCCCGCTACAAGCGCGAGCCGAAAACACCCGGCGCCCTGCTGACCGCCCTCGAACGCGGCGGAGTGCCGCGCTTCGCCGAGGAACTGCGCCGGTTCCTGACGTGACCCGCCCACAGCACCCTGCGCGCGGGCCGCCCGTCCCGCCACCGCATCCCCGTGCACCACCACGCCATAGGACCCATCCTGGTACCCATGACTGACAACGCCGTCCCGGACCGGGCACTGACCTGGCAGGTGACGCGGACCGGCGGCTTCGAGACGGCCTGGATCCGCCCGACCGGCCCGCGCTCCTTCTCGGTACGCGGCCGCGCGGTCGCCCTGCTCCCCCGGCCGCACTGGATCTCGTACGCACTCGAAACCGGCCCCGACTGGGTCACCCGCACCCTGAACGTCACAGCCGAAACCTCCCGGCACACCCGCCACTTGGAACTGACCCGCTCCCCGGACGGCCACTGGACGGCGAACGGCACAGCACTCCCGTGGGCGGGCCCCGGCACCCTGGACTGCGACCTCGGCCTGTCCCCGCTGACCAACTCGATGCCGGTACTCCGCCACGCGCTGCACCGCGGCCCCGGCAGCCACGCCTTCGCCATGGCCTGGATCTCGGTCCCCGACCTCACGGTCCACGCATCACCGCAGACCTACACGCACACGGGCCCGGCGCCGGCCGGCACCCGCGTCCACTTCGCATCGGGCGACTTCGCGAGCGAGGTGGAGTTCGACGCGGACGGCCAGGTCGTCAGCTACGAGGGCCTGGCCCACCGCCTCGCCGAGCCCTGACCCGCACCGAGGCCCGCCTCGTACCAGGACACGCCCCGTGCCGAGGCGTACCCCGCACCGAGACCTGGCCTCACCGCGGCATGACCTCACCGCCACCTGGCCTCACCGCGGCATGGCCTCACCGGCACCTGGCCTCACCGGTACAGGACCTCACCGAGACGCGGGCTCACCGCGACGTAGTCGGCCTCACTGAGCCGTGCCCAGAGCGGCACGCACCGCAACCGCCGTCTGCTTCGCGTCGTACCCCTCGGGCACTCCGCCGACGAGAATGATGTCCCCCTCTGTATGCCGCCTGCGCAGCGGCGCGATCTCCTGATACGCCGCGGAGTCCCACCACGCCCGGGCCTCGTCCTTCCCCGGGAACCCGATCATCACGACGTCCTCGTCCCAACTGCCTTCGAGCACTTCATGCGTCGCGAAATGGATGAGAAAGCGCCCGCCGTACGGCTCGAGGGTCGCGGGCAGCCGCTCGATGTACTCGGCGATGTCGGCGTGCATCGACGCCTTGCGCAGACGGGCGATGGCGTAGGCGGACATGAGGGCCTCCCGGGCTTGTGTCGTGTCCCAACGGGTTACGTGGAAGAGCCTGCCAAGCGGCGGCCGGACAGTCGATTACCTGTCAGGTCATCGGAGCACGGCGGGCAGGCACCGCCGCCCTGGTTGCTCGACCGGGGCGTTCCGGCGGATGTGGCCGACCGGGTGGCGGCGTTCCGGGAGCAGTGGGGCGGCCCGCTCCTGTCGCCGTCCCTCAGCAGGACGGCGGGCCGAAGCACTTGGACACCGACTCACCCGAGGGGGTCAAGCTGATCATGAAGGCCACGGGCGATGACTCCTTGCGGCCGCGTGCGGTGGCTCCTTGCGGCCGCGTGCGGTGACTCCCTGCGGCCACGTGCGGTGACTCACGCCGCCGCGGCGCGGAACGTGCTGGGGCTGAGGCCCTTGCGGCGTTTGAAGGCGGCGCTGAAGCCGAAGGCGTCGGCGTAGCCGACGGTCTTGGCGATCTGGGCGATGCTGAGGTCGGTGTCGGCCAGCAGTGCCTCGGCGTCGTCCATGCGGCACTCGGTCAGGTAGGCGAGGGGCGGACGGCCCATCAGTTCGGTGAAGCGCCGGGCGAACAGTGCCCGGGAGACGCCGGCTCGGGCGGCCAGCGACGCGACCGTCCAGCTCTCGGCGGGCCGCCCGTGGAAGGCGTGCAGGGCGGGGGCGAGGACCGGGTCGGCGAGACCGCGGTACCAGCCGGGCGCGTCGGCGCCCGCCCGGTCGAACCAGGTGCGCAGCGTGCAGACCAGAGCCCAGTCGAGGAGCCGGTCCATCAGCGCCTGCGAACCGGCGGAGAGCCGGGCGGCGTCGGCGGCGGCGTTCTCCAGCCAGGCGCAGACCTCGGCGTCCTCGGTGACGACCAGGACGGGCGGAAGGGCGCGCAGGAGCCGCTCGTGGCGGTGCCCCGAGGCGCGGTAGGCGCCCACGACAAGACCGGTCGCTCCCTCCGGGCCGGTGCCCCAGTGGATGCCGTCGAGTTCCTGGCCGGTGCACGCGGCGTCCGCGGTGAAGCAGTTGACCTCGTACGCGGTGTGGGGGCGATGGACCGTGGCAGGCTCATCCACGAGGCGGAACCGTGCGGGGCCCCGGACGATGGCCGTGTCGCCCGCGCCGATCGCCCGCTCGGTGCCGTCGGGCAGGACCAGCGTGCCGCCACCGCGCAGCACGCTGACCATGGTGAGCGGAGCGGCGTCGGCGAAGGTGATGCTCCAGGGCGGCGTCAGGACGGCATGGCTGACGACCGAGCCCTCGGCCCGGATGCCGCTCAGCAGTGAACTCAGAGGATCCACAGCGTGATCGTAGACGATCTCCTATGCCCTGGAGAGTTTCTCCCATGGATCATCCACCGCGCCGCGGCTGTACTGGACTCACTGCACAGATCGAGACCTCAGGAGACACCGTGCCGCAGCACCGCACCGACACCAGGACGGCCCTCGTGGTCGTCGCGCACCACCGCAGCGATTCCCTCACCGCCCACACCGCCCGCCGAGCGGCTGCCCAGCTCGAGGCCGCCGGATACCGCATCGACCTGCTCGACCTGCACGCCGAAGGGTTCGACCCGCGGATGAACGTGGAGGACCAGCCGGACTGGGGCAACCGGGAGAAGCCGTACTCGGACGAGACGCACGCCCACATGCGGCGGATCCTCGACGCCGATGTCGTCGTCGCCGTCTTCCCGGTGTATTGGCAGAGCGTGCCCGCCGTCCTCAAGGGTTGGATCGACCGCGTGTGGAACTACGGGTTCGCCTACGGCCGCAGCAAGCCCCGCCTGGCGGGCAAGCGCATACTGTGGCTGGCCCTGTCCGGCGCCACCGCCGACGACCCCATCGCGGAGTCGATGCAGTCCGTCCTCGAGACCAACCTGAGCGACGGCATCGCCTACTACAGCGGCTTCTCCCGCTCCACCGTAGGCCTGCTCGTGGACGCGGAGGAGCGACCGCAGCGCATCGACGCCGAGGGCAACCTGCTGGTCGGCCAAGCGGTCGCCGGCGCCGAGCGGGAGGCCCAGTACACCGATTTCGACCGTCGGGCACGGAAGTTCGTGGAGGAGTTCCTCGCGGACGAACTCGTCGCGGCCTGACGGCCTCCGGGGTGAACCTGGTCGAGTCGGCCTTCGAAGGGCAAGCGGCCCAGCGCTGTCGGTCACGGCTCCCCCTCCGGCTGACACGGCTGCTGTACTTCGCTGCTGTACGGGCAACGAAAAAGGCCCCGGGATGATCTCCTGGGGCCTTTGACCTGTGTGCACTCGGCAGGATTCGAACCTGCAACCTTCTGATCCGTAGTCAGATGCTCTATCCGTTAAGCTACGAGTGCTTGTTTTGTTGTTGTCACTTTGGCGGTTTTGCCCCGCTCGCGGCGACAGGAAGAACATTACATGACTGCCGCCGCCATGTGAAATCCGTTTACCTCACCCCTTGCGACCTGCGGAAACGCCGGGATCCGCAGCGGTGGGCCAGGGGCGGCTAGACGCCTGTGGCGCCGTCGATGCGTTCGCGGATCAGGTCCGCGTGGCCGTTGTGGCGGGCGTACTCCTCGATCATGTGGACGTAGATCCAGCGGAGGCTGACGTCCTGGTCCAGGAAGCGGCCCGTGGCGGTCAGAGGCCGCTCCGCGCACAGGGTGCGGGCCAAGGCGGTCTCCGTGTGCCAGGTCGCGAGGGCGGTGGCGAGGCTTGCGTCGGCGGTGAGGTCGAAGCCGCCGTCGGGGCCGTTCGGGTCCGCCTCGGGGTCGTGGATGGGCGGGGCGTCCTCGCCGGCGAAGATGCGGCGGAACCAGTTCCGCTCCACTTCCGCCATGTGCTGGACCAGGCCGGTCAGTGTGAACGGCGAGGGCGGTACGGAGGCGGTGGCCGCCTGGGTGTCGTCCAGGCCCTCGCACTTCTGCGCGAGGGTGGCGCGGTGGAAGTCGAGCCAGGCGGCGAGCGTGGTGTGCTCGTCGGCGTTCAAGGGCGGCAGGGGGCGGTCGATCGCGGACATGCGGACATCCTCGCAGTCCGCACTGACAACTCCGGCCTCCTGCCGCCCGGCTCAGGGGAGGTCGATGGCCACACAGGCTTCCTCGCGGATGCTGCAGCGTGCGAGACCGGCCGGGCCTCCGCCGGTGTCCAGCTCGACCAGCAGCAGGTCGTCGTCCTCCCAGGCCTTGGCGCGGAGGAGGTTCCCCTCGTCGGGTGGCGACAGCGTGAGCTTCTGGCTGCCCTTGGTCTGCTGCGCCGCGACCTCGGGGGCCGTCTGGGACTCACCGCCCCAGGAGCCGCCGTACGCGAGCCACGTGCCGGACGGGTTGACCACCGACTCCTCGCTCGGCAGTGCCCGCAACCGGGTCAGCGTTCCGGAGTCGGAGACCGCGGCCAGGTAGAACGCGTCGCGCCAGCCGTCCTTGGTTTCGTCGAACACGATCAGGCCGGCGGCGGTGTTGCCCCTGACCTGCTGGTCGGGCGCGGTGGTGGCGAGGTCGACGGTCCGGTCGCCCTGGTCCGCGAACCACAGGCGCTGGTTGACGCTCTCGTCCTCGTTGACGCGCCCGTCCCTGAGGAAGACCTTGCTGTCCCTGGTGACCGCGACGACGCCGAGCGCGTTCGGATCGTCGGACCCGGCGGCGTCGAACGGCAGCGTGTTGACGGTCGCGCCGGACCGCGTGTCGATGAGCAGCACCCTGCCGCCGTCCTCCGTGATGGCGCCGACGGCCAGGAGTCCGCCGTCGGGGGAGAGCCGGGGCTGCAGGATCACCGTGCCGGGGATGGCGTTCCTCTCGGGGCCGGTGCCCCACGACCAGGTCTCGTCGTCACGCTGTGCGGCCCAGGTGGCACCGGCCTGCAGCAGAGTCACCCACTTCCCGGACACCTGCTCGCCCCCGGCGTACAGCCGTCCGTCGAGCAGATAGGGCACGGTCGGCGTATCGGCGGTGAGGGGACGGGTGGTGGGCTTCTCCGTGGATGAGGTGGGCTTGTCCGTGGGTACGGAGGGGTCGCCCGTGGGTACGGAGGGGCTCTGGGTGGGCGGCGGTGTCGCCGTATGCGGCCGCCCGCCGTCCAGGAACGACAGCACCCCGAAGGCTCCGCCCACGACGGCGATGGTCACGGCGGCGACCAGCACCGGCCGCCAGGCGACCAGCCCCGGCCACCGGAAGAGCCGGAAGTGCCGGGAGAGCCGGGAGAGCCGGGAGAGCCGGAAGGGGGTGCGGCTCTGCACCCGCTCCTGCTGCGGCAGGGGCGGACAGGCCGGGATCTGGAGGCCGGAGGCCACCTCGTGGAGCTCACGGCCCAGGATCTCTTCGACGTCGTCTTTCATGTCAGCTCTCCCTCCCGTCGTTGCGTTCCGGGCCGAGGACGGCCCGCAACGCCTTGAGGGCGCGATGTGCAGTGGACTTGACCGTGCCGCGCGAGCAGCCGAGAGCGTCGGCGATCTCCTGCTCGCTGAGGTCTTCGTAGTAGCGCAGCACGATCACCGCGCGCTGCCGCGGCGGCAGGGATTTCACGTGCGGCCAGAGCATCATCCGGTCCTCGAGCCCGTGTGGCGGCCGTGCGGTGTCCTGCTCGGGCGGGGCGTCGGTCAGCAGCTCGAGGCGCCGCTTCATCGGGCGGCGGGCCGACAGGAAGGTGTTGGTGAGCATGCGCCGCAGGTACGCGTCGGGCGAGTCCGAGCCGATCACCTTCGACCAGGACCGGTACGCCTGCAGGAGCGTCTGCTGAGCGACGTCCTCGGCATCCGCGTGGTTCCCGGTGAGCAGATACGCGCTGCGGTACAGGGACGGCCATCTGGTGCCGGCGTATTCCTCGAACGTCGGTGCGTCGGCGCCGCTGATCACGGTGCACATTCTCGGACACCACCCCCTTCGCTGACCTGACTCCGGGGGGCGGCGATGAGGTTGCCTCGCAGGCTGACCCGGGCGCGGGACTCGGGGACCGAGGGCACGGAAAGAGGTGCTCCGGGCACGGAAAGAGGTGCCCCTGGCGCGGGAAGAGGGCTGACCGGGCCCGGAAACGGCTCAGGGAGTCCGCGCCGTTCGGCACGGACTCCCTGAGTCGACTGCGGAGGCGGAGGGATTTGAACCCTCGATCAGGGGGTTACCCCGAAACCGCATTAGCAGTGCGGCGCCATAGACCGGACTAGGCGACGCCTCCAGCACACCTGCGCGAACGCGTGGTGCGTTGCAGATGATGACACAGCCGAGCGGCCCGTCACCAATCGACCCCCACGGTACTAGGCACGTGGGCGGCAGGGCAAAGCATTCCGGCGCGTGCGCAACGTCGGGGGCGCGGGCGCGTTGGACAGGGTGTCCCGTTCCCGTCCGGTCCGCGGTCCCGAGGGTCCACGGAAGGGGCCGTGAAGGTCCTCGGAGTCCCGTGAAGGTCCTGGAGTACGTATGAAGGCCAGTCCGAAGATCAGTCCGAAGGTCGGCCCGAAGGCGAGTTTGAAGGCGAGTTCGAAGGTCGGTCGTCTCGCTGTCGCCGCCGCCGCTTCCCTCGCCGCGGTGACGTGCGCACCCGCCGTCGCGCAGGCCGATGCTCACGCCGGCGCGCACACCGATGTGTACCCGGATGTGCACACGGATGCGCCACCGCCGCGCGCCGCCCTGCCCGGGACGCTGCCCCTGCCGCTGCCCCTCCAGGAGACGGCGCCGGAGTCCGCGCCCGCCTCCGATGCGCTCACGATCACGGCCTCGGGCACCGCCCCCGCCCACGCCGGCCAGGCCGACCCGTACGAGACCTCCGAGACCTCCGAGACGTACGAGCTGACCTGCACGGACGGCCGGAACGTGAGCAGCAGCCGCGGGAGCGGGACTCATCCGCTGGCCGACGAGGCCTGTGCTCGGCTCGAGGCGCTCGCCGAGGAGGGGCGCGATCCGTTCGCCCCCGTGCCGTCCGATGCGCTCTGCACCCAGCAGTACGGCGGGCCGCAGACCGCCCGGGTCACCGGGACCTGGCACGGACGGCGGGTGAGCGCCTCCTTCGAGCGCAGCAACGGCTGCGAGATCGGCCGCTGGAACCGGCTCGTGCCCGTACTGCCCGAGGCCTCGGGCAACACGGACGGCGGTACGGGCACGGGCGCGGGCACAGGTACGGGCGCGGGCGCGGGCACAGATACGGGCACCGGCACGGGCGCAGGTGGTCGGGGAGGCGGCCCGGGGCGGCCGGGCGGACCGGTCGACGGGGGCTTCCCGTTCCTCCCGTGAGGACGTGAAATCCCCGCAGGGCGCGCTCACAGCTCCTGCGTCGCCCCTTCCTGGTATCTCCCTCTCATCCGGCGCCCCCACCACAACGGCTGCCCGTAGACTCCCTCAGGTGACACGCCACGGGCATGGGGGCAGGCGGCCCGGGTGAACGCAAGGTGCAGTAACAGGGAGGATCCGTCGTCGTGAGCAGCAGGCCATCGAGAGGCGCTGCTCGCCTCGCAGCCATACTCGACGCGCTGCCGGACGCGCTGATTCTCGTCAACGCCAACGGCACGGTGGTCAATGCCAACACCATCGCCCTCGACATGTTCGAGGCGCCGGGTACGGCTCTGGTGGGGCGGGGGCTGCTCGATCTGCTGCCCGCATTCGACTCCCGGCTGATCCCGGGCTCGATGCGGCGGCCCGATACGACCGACGAGCGCGGCCGGACCAAGCCGAAGCGGATGCACGCACGGCGCACCGACGGCAGCGAGGTCCCCGTCGAGGTGACCAGCGCCAGCCTGGACGGCCGGCGAGGGGGTGCCCCCTGGTCGAGCGGAGCCGGGACCTCGGGGGAGTTCGAGGCGGACAACTCCGACGAGCTGCTGATGCTGGTCGTACGGGATCTCAGCGGCACCGTGGACACCGAGGCGGAGCTCGCGCGCCAGCAGCGGCAGACCGAGATGATCCTGCGGGCCGCGGCCGAGGGCGTGGTCGGCACGGACACCCAGGGGCGGGTCGTTCTCGTCAACCCGGCCGCCGCGCAGATACTCGGCTACCGGGCCTCCGACCTCGGCGGCAAGGAGCTGCACGCACTCGTGCAGCACTCCCGCCCGGACGGTGAGCCCTTCCCGTACGAGGAGAGCCCGCTCGCCGACACCCTGCGCTCCGGCCGCAAGCACCGGGTGCGCGGGCAGATCCTGTGGGCGAAGGACGGCAAGCAGGTCGCGGTCGATCTGACGACGGCGCCGGTACGGGACGGGGACCAGCTGGTCGGCGCGGTGCTCGCGTTCACCGACCGGCGGCCGTTCGACGCTCTGGAGGAGCAGCTCGCCGAGGAGCGGAAGCGGGCGGAGGAGAAGTACGAGGCGCTGGCCGCGCGGGAGCGCGAGCGGTATGCCGATCTTGAGGCCCGGGAACAGGCGAAACGCGCCGAGCTCGAAGCCCGGTACGCGGAACTCGAAGCGCGGGAGCAGGCACGGTACGCCGCTCTTGAGGCGCGGGAGGGCGAGCGGTACGCGGAACTGGAGGCCGGAGCCCGTGAGCGCTATGCGGACCTGCAGGAACGTGAGGCCGCGCGCTACGAGCAGCTCGCCGAACGGGAACGGGAACGGCACGACGCGCTTGCCGCGCGCCACGCGCAGCTGCTCGCGGTACTGGGTGAATCGCTGCGCGGCCCCCTGGAGCACCTGCGGGCGGAGCTCGCCGCCCTCGCCGCCGATCCGGCCGGGCAGCTGTGGCCCGAGGCCAACCAGATCCTGCACCACCTGAGCGCCGGGCACCGGCGGATGACGACGCTCGTCGACAACGTACTGAACTACCAGCTCCTCGACGACGGTTCGCACTCCCTGCACAAGGTGCCCGCGCTGCTCGACCGCGTCGTGACCGCGGGCGTCGAGGGCGCGGTGGACCTGATCGGGCCCGGGCGCGCCCAGTTCGCGGTGCACGCGCCGCCGATCGAGGCCGAGGTGGACGCCGGGCGGCTCGCCACGGCGCTCGCGCATCTGATCGCGGATGTCGCGGGGATCGACTCCACGGGCAACGCACGGGCCGCCGCCCCTTCGGCGGCTCACGGCGGGTACGTCGACTCCACGATCGTGGTCGCTGCGGCGCAGCGCGGTGAGGTCGTACGGATCGAGGTACGCGGACCGTACGCGGGCGGCGATCCGGTGCACGCACCGCTGGTGACGGGCATCGTGCGGGCGCACGGCGGAGTGCTGCAGACCCATGAGGTGCCGGGCATCGGCGGGCGCGCGTTCGTGCTCGAAGTGCCGATCGGATCGGGCGCGGGAACGGTGGAGGCAGTTCCGGCGGGAAGCGAGCTGGTGCTGCCGGGACAGGGGGACCGGGACCGGGACGGTTCCGGCGCGCCGGAGGCGGGCGCTGTCGCCGGTGCTCCGGCTGCGGGACCCGTGCCGGCCGGTGGGCGGCGGCGGGCACGACGATCCTCCGTGGACGCCTTCCTCGACAACAGCGATACAGGGTCCGCTCCGGCCCCGGCTCCCCAGCCCCCGGCTCCCCAGCCCCCGGCTCCCCAGCCCTCGGCTCCCGAGCCCCCTGCTGCCGCTGCCCCGTCCACCGACGGCTCCGCTCCGGAAGCGGTGCCCGCACCGACCGGGCGGCGGCGCAGGCGCGCTGCCGCGCCCGCACCGGAGCCGGAGGCCGCGCGGGTGCCCGCGCAGCAGACCGCCACCGATTCGGACGGCGGCGGGATGGCCGTCGGCGGCGGTACGGGGCGGCGGCGCCGCAGGAGTGCGGGCGCGGCGACCGCTCCGCAGCACGAGCCAGGTACGTCCGCCGAGCCCACGGCCCACGCACTGCCGCCCACGGAGCCCGCGGCGCACATGGCCGTACCGGCGCAGGCAGCTGCATCGGCGCAGGAAGCCTCCGCGCAGGCGGCCCCCTCCGCACAGACGGACCCCGCCACCCCCGCGAACCCCCACACCGAAGCCGAGCCGGACGACACCGCGGCCGGGCTCGCGCAGCCCGCCGTCGTGAGCGCCGCCGAGCACACCGGCCCGGCGCCCGCCCAGGCGCCGGGGCTGGGTGCGCCGGTGCCCGCGCAGGGGCTGCCCGTGGACGCGCAGGCCGCACCGCAGGGCCGCAGGGCCCGGCGCGAGGTGGCCGCGCTGCCGCCGGCCGGCGGTGCGGATGAGAGCGTGATGGCAAACCCCCGTCCGGATCAGACCGAGGGGTCGGGCGCGGGTTTGCCTACACGCTCCGAGCACGCCGAGGCGAAGCCGACGGGCCGTCGCCGCCGCGCACTCGCCGCGGCCGCCGAACGCGCCGCGGCCCAACAGGACACGGCACGCACCCCGTTCGCGCTGCCGCCCGCCGAGGCGGACCGCGCCCCGGATGCCGTCGGCGAGACGGTGGCGCCCGACGGGACCGCGCCGCCCACGCCCCACCCGCAGGCGGCGCCCGAGACGCACCCGTACGACACCGCGGGCGCCCAGCCGCACGGCGCGGCCCGCGCCGACGGCTTCCCCGTGCAGCACACCCCTGACGGGCACACACCTCCGCAGCCGCATCCGGCCGAGGCGCCGACCGGGCGTCGCCGGGCCCGTCCGGCCGTGTCCGATGACGTACGGGAGCAGACGCAGCCCGCCGAAGCGGTGAACGCCCAGGAGTCCGGCGTACGGGCCTCAGCGGCCCAGCCGCTCCCCGCACCCACACCGACCCCGGCACCGGCACCGGACCCGCCCACCGCCCCTGGTCAGCTCCCGCCCGCTGCCGTGCCGACGGAGCAGAGCGCGCAGGCGCAGCCCGCGCCGGAGTCGCTCGCGCAGCCGTTGCCGGCCGAGGCGCCCGCAGAGGAGGACTCGACGCAGGGGCGTGGGTTCAGCGTGCGGACGCTCGGGCAGGGCGTGCCGTTCGCGGAGCACTTCGCCGAGCAGCAGCGCAAGCCGGGCCTGCCGCCGCTGCCCTCGGCGCGCACCGGGCACACCGTGGGAGGTCAGGCTCCGGCCGGTTCGGGGCGGCGGCGCAAGCTGGGGACTCCCCCGGACCCGCGCCATCCCGCACCGGCCCCGGAAGCGGCGCCCGAGGCGGCACCCGAAGCAGCGGCCCACCCGGCCACGGAAGCGCCCGCCCCGGAAGCGCCCGCCCCGGAAGCCGCCGGCGCCCCCGCTCCGCTGCCGGAAGCAGCACCCGCGCCCCCGGCCGCCGGGTCCCCCACGCCGCAGCCCCCCGCCGTCTCCCAGCCGCTGCCCCCCATGCAACAGCCGGAGCGCGCGGTGGCCGAGAGCCGGGGCCGGGCGTATGCGATCGAGGCGCCCGACGACGGGGCCGAGGGCCCGCAGGCGCTCGACGGTCCCGGTGGTGCGGTCGAGGTGGCCAACCAGCCGCAGCCGCTGCCGATCGACGACGAGCTGCCACCGGAGCCGCTGGACAATCCGCGGCGGCTGCTCGTGTGGCCCGCGCCGGATGTCTCCACGGAGCAGGCGCTGAGCGACCGCGGCTACCGGCCGGTGATCGTGCACTCGCGCGAAGAGGTGGACGCGCAGATCGCGGCGTTCCCGGCCGCGCTGTTCGTCGATCCGCTGACCGGGCCGATCACCCGGACCGCACTGCAGGCCCTGCGTCAGGCGGCGGTCGCCGCGGAGGTGCCGGTCCTGGTGACCGCCGGGCTCGGGCAGGCCTCGCGGGAGGCGGCCTACGGCGCCGATCCCGCCGTACTCCTGAAGGCGCTCGCCCCGCGCGACAGTGAGCAGCATCCCTCGCGGGTGCTGCTGATCGAGGAGCACGAGGAGATCGCGCTGGCGCTCACCGCTTCGCTGGAGCGGCGCGGGATGCAGGTGGCGCGGGCCGCGAGCGACGCGGACGCGGTATCGCTCGCGGGGCAGATGCGGCCGAACCTGGTGGTGATGGACCTGATGCAGGTACGTCGTCGGCGCGCCGGAATCGTCGACTGGCTGCGGGCGAACGGGCAGCTCAACCGCACGCCGCTGGTCGTCTACACCGCGGCCGTCGAGCAGTCGGACCTGCCGAACCTGGCCTCGGGTGAGACGGTTCTCTTCCTGGCGGAGCGGTCCACGAGCGGTGAGGTGCAGACGCGGATCGTGGATCTCCTGGCGAAGATCGGCACCAACTGACCGGCTGCCCTACGCGCTTGGGCCCGTGTTTCACGTGAAACATCACGCGTGAAACACGGGCCCGATCTCTGCCACAGATGCCGGGACGACCGGCTCGGTCCGGCTCAATCCAGCTCGGTCCGGCTCAATCCAGCTCGGTCCGGCTCAGTCCAGCTCAGTCCAGCTCGGAGACGTCCAGCTCACCCTCCGCGTACTGCTTGCGGATGACCTTCTTGTCGAACTTGCCCACGCTCGTCTTCGGCACCGACTCGACGATCGACCAGCGCTCCGGCAGCTGCCACTTGGCGATCTTCGTGGCGAGGAAGTCACGCAGCTGAATGAAGTCAGCCGTGGCACCCTCGCGCAGCACCACCGTGGCGAGCGGGCGTTCGCCCCACTTCTCGTCGGCGACCGCGACGACCGCGGCTTCCGCGACCTCCGGGTGGGACATCAGGGCGTTCTCCAGCTCCACCGAGGAGATCCACTCGCCGCCGGACTTGATGACGTCCTTCGCCCGGTCGGTGAGGGTGAGGAAGCCGTTCGAGCTGATGACGCCGACATCGCCCGTCTTGAGCCAGCCGTCCTCGCTGAACTTGTCCTCGGGCTTGAAGTTCTCGCCCTTCGCGCCGCCGTAGTACGCGCCCGCGATCCAGGGGCCGCGCACCTCGAGCTCACCGGCCGACTTGCCGTCCCAGGGCAGTTCCTCGCCGCCGGGGCCGATGAGGCGGGCCTCGACGCCCGCAGGGAAACGGCCCTGCGTCAGGCGGTACGCCATCTCCTCCGAGGTGCCGGCCGCCTCGGCCGGCGGGCGGGCGACCGTGCCGAGCGGGGAGGTCTCCGTCATGCCCCAGGCGTGGCAGACGGTGACGCCGAGCTTGTCGAAGGCCTCCATGAGGGAGGGCGGGCAGGCCGAGCCACCGATGGTGACCTGCTTCATGCAGCTGATGTCCCGCGGGTTCTGCTGCAGTTCGCCGAGCAGGCCCTGCCAGATGGTGGGGACGGCGGCGGCGTACGAGGGCTGCTCGCGCTCGATCATCTCGGCCAGCGGGCCGGGCTGCAGGAAGCGGTCCGGCATCAGCATGTTCACGCCGGTCATGAAGACGCCGTGCGGCAGGCCCCAGGCGTTGACGTGGAACTGGGGGACCACGATGAGGCCGGTGTCCGCGTCGGTGAGGCCCATCGACTGGGCCATGTTGACCTGCATGGAGTGCAGGTAGATGGAACGGTGCGAGTAGACGACGCCCTTGGGGTCGCCCGTGGTGCCGGAGGTGTAGCACATGGCGGCGGCCTGGCGTTCGTCGAGCTCCGGCCAGGCGTACGTCTCCGGCTTCCCGGCGAGCAGTTCCTCGTATTCGTGCACCTGGACGTTCGCGCCGTCGAGCAGCGAACGGTCGCCCGGACCGCTGATCACCACATGCTCGACGGGGGCGAGATGCGGCAGGAGCGGGGCGAGGAGGGGGAGCAGCGAACCGTTGACGATGACGACCCGGTCGGCCGCGTGGTTCACGATCCACGCCAACTGCTCAGGGGGCAGCCGCAGGTTGAGGGTGTGCAGGACGGAGCCCATGCAGGGGATGGCGAAGTACGCCTCGACGTGCTCCGCGTTGTTCCACATGAGGGTCGCAACACGCTCGTCGTCCTGGACCCCGAGGTCCTCGCGCAGGGCGTGGGCGAGTTGGGCGGCGCGGGTGCCGATCTCGGCGAAGGAGCGTCGGTGCGGCTCGCTCTCGCCGGTCCAGGTCGTCACCTGGGACGTGCCGTGGATGGTGGACCCGTGTTTCAGAAGACGGGTCACGGTCAGCGGTACGTCCTGCATCGTGCTCAGCACGGCGTCCTCCCGGTGGGCGCTACGGAGCAGTAGGGTCGCGCCGATTCTCACCACATACCTACTGGTATGTCACTAGCTCCGGGAATGATCGATCAAGCCGAAGGTTTCAGGCGCTCCCGCGCATCACCTGCGAGGTCACCGTACAGGGGACAGTTCCGGGTCCTCGCGGAGCTTGCCGAGCGCGCGGGAGACGGCGCTCTTGACCGTACCGACGGAGACGCCGAGCACCTCGGCGGTCCGGGCCTCGCTGAGGTCCTCGTAATACCTGAGGACGACCATCGCCCGCTGCCGGTCCGGCAGCTTCATGATCGCGCGCCACATCGCGTCCTTGAGCACCTGCTGCTCGGCGGGGTCCGCGACCGGCACCGGCTCGGGCTCGGGCAGCTCATCGCAGGCGAACTCGTCGACCTTGCGCTTGCGCCACTGCGATGTCCGGGTGTTGAGCAGTGCGCGGCGGACATAGCCGTCGAGGGCGCGGTGGTCCTCGATGCGCTCCCAGGCGACGTATGTCTTGGTCAGCGCCGTCTGCAGCAGGTCCTCGGCATCCGAGGGATTCGACGTCAAGGAGCGCGCGGTGCGCAGCAGCACCGGGCGGCGGGCCTGCATATACGAGGCGAAGCTCGGATACGTCTGCGCGATGCTCCCGGCGGCGGGCTTCGACGCGCTGGTGCAGACGGGTGTGGTCATGGCTTCACGCTAGAAGCCCGCCCCGCCCCGGCGGATCGGCCGCAGGGCCTGAAGACGAGTCCGCCTCAGGTTGTAGGACGGGGGCTGCCCCCACCTCCTGAGGGTGGAGGCGCCGCCGGGTCCCCCTTCGGGGTCATACCTGAGACATAGGGGATCCGACGGCCGACGGCCGACGGCACCTGGGCGCCGCGGTCGGGGTCAGCCGTCCGCGGTCGGGGTCAGCCGTCCGCGATCGAGGTCAGCCGTCCGCGCCCAGGACCAGGCCCGAGGTCGGGACCCCGGTGCCCGCGGTCACCAGGGCGGTCGAGGCCCCGGGTATCTGGTTCACCGAGGTGCCGCGTATCTGGCGGGCGGCCTCCGCAATGCCGTTCATCCCGTGCAGATACGCCTCGCCGAGCTGCCCGCCGTGGGTGTTGAGCGGGAGGGCCTCCTCGGCGACGAAGCCCGCCGCCTCACCCGGCTTGCAGAAGCCGAACTCCTCCAGCTGCATCAGCACGAACGGGGTGAAGTGGTCGTAGAGGATCCCCACATCGATCTGCTCGGGCCGGAGACCCGAGCTGCGCCACAGCTGCCTGGCCACCACGCCCGTTTCGGGCAGTCCGCTCAGGTCGTCGCGGTAGAAGCTGGTCATCGCCTCCTGCCTGCGGCCCGCGCCCTGCGCGGCCGCGGTGATCACAGCCGGCTTCTGCCGCAGGTCCCGGGCGCGCTCGGTGCTGGTGACCACGATGGCCTGGCCGCCGTCGGTCTCCTGGCAGCAGTCGAGGAGCCGGAGCGGCTCGACGATCCAGCGCGAGGCGGCGTGCTCGGCGAGGGTGATCGGCTTCCCGTGGAAGTACGCGGCGGGGTTGTTCGCCGCGTACTTGCGGTCGGTGACGGCCACGTGCCCGAAGGCCTCGGGGGTCAGCCCGTAGGTGTGCAGGTAGCGCTGGGCCGCCATCGCCACCCAGGAGGCGGGCGTGAGCAGTCCGAACGGCAGCGACCAGCCGAGCGCCGCCCCCTCCGCGGACGGCTCGCGCTGCTGCACCCCGGAGCCGAAGCGGCGCCCGGAGCGCTCGTTGAACGCCCGGTAGCAGACCACGACTTCGGCCACCCCGCTCGCCACCGCGAGCGCCGCCTGCTGCACGGTCGCACAGGCCGCGCCGCCTCCGTAGTGGATCCGGGAGAAGAAGGACAGCTCGCCGATGCCGGCCGCCTGGGCGACGGTGATCTCGGGGCTGGTGTCCATGGAGAACGTGACCATGCCGTCCACGTCCGCCGGGCTCAGACCGGCGTCGTCGAGCGCGGCCCGCACGGCCTCCACGGCGAGCTTCAGCTCGCTGCGCCCCGAGTCCTTGGAGAACTCGGTCGCGCCGATGCCCGCGATGGCGGCCCTGCCGCCGAGGCTGTCCCGGTTGCGGACGCTCACGCCTTCGCCTCCTCGTCCATGACGGGCAGCCCGACCGTCACCGTGCCGGTCACATGTCTGCCGATGCCGTTGGCCCCCACCACCGCGACCTGGGCGGTGCCCTCCGCGACGGAGACGACCCTGCCGGTCAGCACCATCGTGTCCCCCGGGTAGTTGGGCGCCCCGAGCCGGATCGCGAGTGTGCGCAGGCTCGCGTCGGGACCGAAGTGGTCGGTGATGTAGCGGCCGACCAGGCCGTTGGTGGTGAGGATGTTCATGAAGATGTCGGGGGAGCCCTTGGCCTTGGCGAGCTCCGCGTCGTGGTGCACGTCCTGGTAGTCGCGGGAGGCGATCGCGCCCGCGACGATCAGGGTGCGGGTGACGGGCACTTCGAGCGGCGGCAGCTCATCGCCCTCGGCCCACGTCCGTACCTCGCTCATCGCGCCCCTCCGCCCGGCGTCCGTACGCCGCTCATCGCCCGGCCTCCGCCCGCATCCGTGCGGTGCTCATCGCGTACCCTCCCCCGGCTCACCGCGTGCCCTCCCCCGCGGGCGCGGTGCCCGCGATCAGTCCGCCCAGTTCGGCCAGCAGCTCCGCCCCGCAGCCCAGGTACGCGGCGAGCTGGCGGCCCCACAGGAAGTGCCGGTGCACCGGGTGGTCCAGATCGGCGCCCATGCCGCCGTGCAGATGCTGCCCGGCGTGCACCACGCGGGTGCCCGCCTCGGCCGCCCACCAGGCCGCGGTCAGCGCGGCCTGGTGGTAGCCGAGCAACTCGTCCCGGCGCCAGGCCGCCTCGTAGGCGGTGACCCGTATGGCCTCGGTGTCCATGTAGGCATCGGCGGCGCGCAGGAGCACGGCCTGCTTGGCCGCGAGCGGCTTCCCGAACTGCTCGCGTACGGAGGTGTACTCGACGGCGCGGGCCAGCGAGCCCGCGCACACCCCGGCCTGCACCCCGGCGA
Source organism: Streptomyces lothianensis (assembly GCF_047779955.1). Taxonomy (NCBI): domain Bacteria; kingdom Bacillati; phylum Actinomycetota; class Actinomycetes; order Kitasatosporales; family Streptomycetaceae; genus Streptomyces; species Streptomyces lothianensis. The sequence goes on from NZ_JBLMKT010000014.1 coordinate 55,181, forward strand.
AGGCGGTCCGCGCATCGGCGAGCACCCGCTCGTAGGCGCCCTCGCCGCCGATCCGCTCGGCCCGGGTGGCGTCCAGGACGAGCCGCCCGGCCGACCAGGGCGCGGTCAGCTCCACGTCCTCGATCCGGGCGTCGGCCGTCCGCACCATCCACAGGCTGTGCACGGCGTCGGCGACGAGCACATGGGTGGCATCCCGCAGCCAGGGCACTACGGGCACCGTGCCGGTGAGTGTCGCAGCCGAGCCGAAGCGGGAGCCATCGCCGGAGCCGCATGCGGATCCGGTGCCGGTGACGGCTCCCGTGCCGGTACGCACCGGGCCCTCCGCCCGTATGCCGGAAGCGGCCGGAAACACCCCCGTCGCCACCGCCGAGCCGTCCTCGAAGGCCGGGAGCAGGCGGGCCCGCTGCTCCCGGGTGCCGTGTGCGTCGACCGCGAGCAGCCCGTACACACAGCTCGCCGCGAACGGGACCTGGGCCGTGGTCCGGCCCTGCTCCTCCAGGAGCAGCACCAGACCGAGCAGCCCCGTCTCCCGTACGGCGCCGATCAGCCCGGACGAGCCGAGTGCCTTCCACAGCTCGCCGTCCGTCCCCGTCCCGCAGGCCGTGAGCCGCTCGGGTGTGGCGAGGTCGCCGAAGATCTGCGCGGCCAGCTCCCGCGCGGCCGTCTGCTCCTGGGTGGGTGTGAAGTCCATCAGGCCGCACTCCCCACCAGGTCCACGGGCCGGAACACCGGCACCTCCAGCTCCTCGTCGGCGCGCAGGAACTCCAGCCGGACCGGCATCCCTATCCGCACCTCGTCGTGCGGGACGCCCACCACGTTGCTGATGAGCCGCACCCCTTCGGCGAGTTCGATCAGCCCGACCGCGTAGGGCGGGTCGAAGGCCGGGAAGGGCGGGTGGTGCATCACGACATACGAATAGACGGTGCCCTCGCCGCTCGCCTCGACCGTGTCCCAGCCGTCCCCGCCGCAGCTGTTGCAGCCCGGCAGCCAGGGCATCCGCAGCACCGAGCAGTCGGTGCAGCGCTGGATGAGCAGCCTGTGCTCCTCGATTCCCTTCCAGAATCCTGCGTTGTCCCGGTTGATCACCGGCCGCGGCCTTTGCGCAGACTTCCCCGCCCCGCCTGCGCCGGGCTTCGCCTTCCTGCCCGCGGCAGCCTTCGCCTCCCTGCCCGGACCGGGCTTCGCCTCCCTGCCCGGACCGGGCTTCGCCTCCTCGCCTGCGTCGGACTTCGCCTCACCACCCGCGCCGCCGGCGCTCGCCCCCTCGCCCGCCTTCGCCCTCCGCCCGGCCGGCGCGTACTTCAGGATCCGGAACCGATGCGTGCCCGCCGGCTCGCCGTTGGCTCGGATGTCCATCCGCGTCGTGACGAAGTGGCCGGTCCCGAGCTTCGTGGTCTTCTGCTCGGAGACCGACTCGATGACCGCATCGAAGGTGACCTCGTCCCCGATCCGCAGCGGCCGCAGATACTCCTGCTCGCAGTCCGTGGCCACCACCGAGCCGAACCCGGCCCGGTCGAGCAGCGCGAACAGCTCCTCCTGCGCGGCCGAACGCGCCTGGTGCCCGCCGAGCCCGCCCATCGTCCAGGCCTGCAGCATCGCCGGAGGGGCTATGGCGTCCGGGCCTCGATACGCCGGGTTCGTATCGCCCATGGCCTCGCACCAGTGCCTGATCATCGCCTCGTTGACCAGGTCCCGGCCGACTCCGCCCTCGGCGGCGGGCAGCCCCTCGAACACGCTGAGCTCATCGTGGAACGCGCTCATCGCTTCACCCTCCTCATGCCGAGCCGCATCGTGGCGACGATCTCCCGCTGCACCTCGCTCACCCCTCCCCCGAAGGTGTTGATCTGGGCGGCGCGGTTCATCCGCTCCAGCTCGCCCGCGCCGACCGTGTCCCCTGCGGTGGCGCCCGGTGAGCCGGCGCGGATGGTGGCCGTGTCGCCCGTGATGTCCTGGCACATTCGATACACCTCGACGGCGGATTCGGTTCCCGCGAATTTCACGCCGGAGGCGTCGCCCGGTGCCAGCGTCCCCGCCCCCACATCCCCCACAAGACGCCAGTTGAGCAGGCGTGTTGCCGCGAGCCGGGCGTGCACCTCGGCCAGCTTGGACTGCACCCACGGCAGGTCAATGCGACGCTCGCCGCTCACCGGATCGGGTGTACGGGCGGAGGTGAGCGCCTCCGCGTAGAAGTCCTCGGCCTGCATGCCGATCGCGGCCAGCGCGACGCGTTCGTGGTTGAGCTGGTTGGTGATCAGCCCCCAACCGCCGTTCTCCTCGCCGACGAGGTTCCCGGCCGGGACACGGATGCCGTCGTAGTAGGTGGCGCAGGTGGAGATGCCGCCGACGGTGTGGATCGGGGTCAGGGAGAATCCGGCCGCGTCGGTCGGCACCAGGATGATCGAGATGCCCTTGTGCTTGGGTGCCTCGGGGTCCGTGCGGCAGGCGAGCCAGATCCAGTCGGCGTTCTGCGCGTTCGAGGTGAAGACCTTCTGCCCGTCGATCACCCAGCTGTCGCCGTCGCGTACGGCCCTGGTGCGCAGGGAGGCGAGGTCGGTGCCCGCGGAGGGCTCGCTGTAGCCGATCGCGAAGACGAGTTCGCCGCTCAGGATCCGGGGCAGGAAGGAGGCCTTCTGTTCCTGTGTGCCGTACTTCATCAGGGTCGGCCCGACGGTGTTGAGGGTCACCATCGATACGGGCGCGCCCGCGCGGTAGGCCTCGTCGAAGAAGACGAACTGTTCGTCGGGGCCACGCCCCTGCCCGCCGTACTCCACCGGCCAGCCGAGCCCGAGCAGGCCGTCCGCGGCGATCCGCCGGAGCAGTCGTCGCTGCTCGCCGGGGTCCTCGGCGAGGGCGGCGCGGTCGGGCGGCATCACGTCCCGGAAGTACGCGCGCAGCTCGGCGCGCAGCTCCTGCTGGCGCTCGGTTGGGGCGAGGTGCACGGCTGTGGCCTCCCTGACCTCGTACGGACGAAGGTTTCTGACTGTCCGTCAGATATGCATCCGTGTCAAGGTCCGCGAGCCCCTCTCCCGAGCCTTGGGCCGCCGACACGGGCCGGCCCCCGCACACACCTGCGCGGCGACACCTTTCCGGTGCCGCCGCGCAGGTCCCCTCTCCCCCTCGGGCCGGTCAGCCCGTCACCGTCACCACCACAGGGGGGTGAAGTTGATCTCGATGTTCTCGTTGGACTGGTGGATGGCCGTGAAGGCCGAGCCGTTGACCTGGGCGTTGTTGTTCTGGTTCGAGGCCCCGGAGCCGGTCGCCACCAGCTGGTTCGTCGCGGAGTTGCCGCTGTTGTCGTGGCCCACGCCGCTGCCGATGATGCTCGCCACGCTCGTATTCGATCCGTCGTCCGCGAACCCGCCGTTGTCGGCCTGGGCGACCCCCGAGAACAGGGTGGCTGCGAGGGGCAGGGCAGCGGCGGCGGCGATGATGCGGGCGGTACGGATGCTTGCCATGTCAATTCCTCCATCGACCGGGTGTACCCGGCGGTTCAGAACCGGCGCGGGGCCGGTAAGTGCGGCTGATGCCGGGGCGGTTGGCCGACCGCCGCGGCGCTGTGCTCGACGTCGCGAGATCAGAGTTGCCCAGCCCGCCTCCGCGAACCACCCCACATCCGATCTTTCCCTCGCGAGTGTGAGGACAAATCGATAAACCCGCACGAACCGAAAGTCTCCGCAGGTCAGCATGGAGCCGCAGCGAGGGAATGCACCTCGGCGAGACGCCCCAAGAGAGGAAGCGTTCCGCCTGCCACCCTCCCGACGGCCCTCACCTCACTCGTACGAGGCACAGACCCCCCTTCCCATCTTCGAACATTCGTACGAAAATAGAGCCATGGCCACCACCGACCGGCATGCCACGACCCTGGCCCTCGCCCACGCGCTCTCCGCTGCCGAACGCGGCCTCGCCGTGCTCCCGCTCTCCCGCACGAAGCTCCCCGCCCTGCGCTCCCCGCACCACGAGGACCCCGCCGACGCCCCGCAGTGCCACGGCGAGTGCGGCCGACCCGGACACGGCGTGTACGACGCGAGCACCGACCCGTTGCGTATCCGCGAGCTCTTCGCGGCCGCGCCCTGGGCCACCGGCTACGGCATCGCCTGCGGCCTGCCCCCGCACCACCTGATCGGCATCGACCTCGATACGAAAACGGGCCCGGACTCCTCGGTGACCCTGCGCGAACTGGCCCTGCGGCATCTCTTCACGATCCCGCCCACCGTCGTCGTCCTCACCCCCAGCGGCGGCCGCCACCTGTGGCTGAGCGGACCGCCCGACACCGTCGTCCCCAACTCGGCCGGCCGCCTGGCCCCCGGGATCGATGTGCGCGGCGCCGGCGGCTACTTGGTGGGCCCGGGCTCCCGCACGGAACACGGCGTCTACAGCACGGCCCCCGGCACCGCCCACCTGGCGCCCGCCCCCTGCCCGCGCGCCCTCCTGCGCCTCCTCACGCCCCCACCGCTCACGAGGCAGACCGCCCCCGGACCCCCGCCCCAGGGCAGCGGGCTGATCCACTTCGTGCTCGGCGCACGCATGGGCCAGCGCAACACCCGCCTGTTCTGGGCGGCTTGCCGCGCGTACGAGAACGGCATCGGCGAGGACCTGGCCCGCCACCTCACGGACGCGGCGGTCCGCACCGGCCTCACGGAACGCGAGGCCGGTGCGACGATCGCCTCGGCGGCCCGCCTCGTGGCCGGCCGGGGCCGGGTCCGCTAGAAGCCTCGCCCTCCGGAGGCCTTGGCCCTCCGGAGAGGGTCGCCCCCCCCCCGGGACCGCACTCCTCACAACGGGAGCGGACTTCGCCTGATCGAGAACCTGCGCCGAGAACCGGTGTCGCGCATGAGGCTGTCGGGCAGCGGGATGCGGTCGCCTGCGTCACCGCATGCCGAAGTCCGGTGACACCGACGATCACCTCCGGGAAACTGGTCACCATGGAGAAGGTCGAAGTCGTCGTCGCCCATTCCGAGCGTGCAACCCTGCGCGTCGGGGACATGTTCCTGAAAGTGGACGCCGACCAGGCGCGGGTCGACGTCGAGGTCGAGGCGATGGCCCTGGCTCCGGTCCCGACCCCGGAGGTCCTGTGGCGCAGGCCACCCGTACTGGCGATCGCCGCGCTCCGGGGGGCGACGCTCGGGCGCCTCGGCCGGCCGTCGACCGCCTCCTCTACGGCGTGGGCGGCGGCGGGCGCCGCCATCCGCAAGCTGCACGACGGGCCGTTGCCGCCCCGGCCCGGCCGTGCCGGCCGGAGCAGCGACGCGCTGGCGGCGGAACTCGACGCCGAGTGCGAACTGCTCGTGACGGGGGGCCTGCTGCCCGCCGACCTGGTCACCCGTAACCACCGGATCGCCCAGGCCGCACTCCGGCCGTGGACTCCGGCGTTCACACACGGCGACCTGCAGATCGCGCACGTCTTCGTCGCCGACGACGAGGTCACCGGCATCATCGACTGGTCCGAGGCGGGCCAGGGCGATGCCCTGTACGACCTCGCCACGTTCACGCTCGGACACGAGGACCACCTCGACGACGTCCTCACCGGCTACGGCGCCGACGTCAACCTCGACGTGATCCACGCCTGGTGGTCCCTGCGCAGCCTGCTGGCGGTTCGCTGGCTGTCCGAGCACGGCTTCGACCCGTTCGCACCGGGCTGTGAGGTGGACGTACTGAGTTCCCGGATATGAGGCTCCTGGAGGTTCGGAAGCACCCTCCTGCCAGGAGTCGTTGGAGCACCCGCACCCAGGGCCGGTACGCTGTACAAGCTCCGTCGCAGGTGGCGGGGCGAGGTGGGTTGCCCGAGCGGCCTAAGGGAACGGTCTTGAAAACCGTCGTGGCGCGAGTCACCGTGGGTTCAAATCCCACACCCACCGCGCAGGTGAACGGCCTCTGACCAGGTGACACGGTCGGGGGCCGTTGCTGTGTCCGCTCCCCACGAGCGACCGGTGTTCCCCGTGGTTCCCCGCTCGAACGGGCATGGGAGGGGCAGGGCACCTCTGGTGCTCTGCCTCCCGTCACGACACGACTACGCGGCTCCACGCTTCCTCCTGCTGGCGCTGCTCGTGACCGCGCTGTGCATCTTCCTCGGCTACCGGCAAAGTCTGGATGAAACAGCAGCGCCGGGAAGGTGCACCACGTGCCTGAGGTCGGCGGAATGGCTTTGGAGCATCACGCTGACCCGCGAATCGGGCAGGCTTACCCAGCGTGGCGTGCGGGCTGGTAGGAACGGGGCATGTCGATGAAGTCGAAACGGTATGAACGGCTTGCGCGGATACGGCAGCTCCACCCGGAGCGTGATGCCACGGAGATCTACCGGCTCATGGTCGCGTACGAGTTTCCCTGGGACGTCAACCGTGCGCTCGAACTCGCCCTCTACAGAACCTATGCAGTACCCAGCATCGGCCGACTCCTCGCCGAGACGGCGGAGTTGACGGAGCGTTCGCAGAAGCGTTACGACGACACCGCGCTGCTGCTCGACAGCGTCATGGAGTTCGGCTTCGAGTCCGGGCAGGGGCGCAGCGCGATCCGGCGCATCAACCAGATGCACCGCAGCTACGACATCAGCAATGACGACATGCGGTACGTGCTCTCCACCTTCGTGGTGATGCCGAAGCGCTGGATCGACGTCTACGGCTGGCGGCGGCTCTCGCAGCACGAGACGGTCGCCATGGTGACGTACTACCGCACGCTCGGCCGGCACATGGGCATCAGCGACATCCCCGCCACGTACGAGGAGTTCGAGCGGCTCCTCGACAGCTACGAGGAGGAGCAGTTCGACTGGGACCCGCGCTCGCGCGAGGTCTCCGACGCGACGGTAGCGCTCATGACCTCCTGGTACCCGGCCCCGCTCGCGCCGCTCCTGCGCACCGGTGTGCTCGCGCTCCTGGACGACCACCTGCTGAACGCGTTCCGCTACGAGGCTCCGCCCGCCCGCACCCGTTCACTGGTGCGGGCCGCCGTGCGGCTGCGCGGCCGGGCGGTACGGCTGCTTCCGCCGCGCAGCACACCGCACTTCGCCCGCCAGAACCGCGAGGTCAAGGGCTATCCCGACGGCTACCGCATCGAGGAGCTCGGCACCCGGCCGCAGCCGGGTGTGCGTGGGTGTCCGGTGCGGTAGCAACTGTGCGCCAAGGCAGGGGCCCGGTGTCGGAGGCGGGCGGCGGTGCGGCCGTCCGCCTCCGGATGCGGATGCGGATGCGGGTGCGGGTGCGGGTGCAGATGTGGATACGGGGGCGCCGGGGCTACTTCTCCTCGCCCTTGCTGCCCAGGGTCACGTCCACCGTGTGCTCCTTGCCGTCCCGCTCGTAGGTGAGCTTCACGGTGTCGCCCGGCCGGTACGTCCAGATCTCGCTGATGAGGGTCGGGCCGCTGTCGATCGCGCGGTCGCCGAGCTTGGTGATCAGGTCGCCCGGTTCGAGGCCGGCCTTGTCGGCGGGGCCGCCCGGCTGGATCGCCTCGGTGCCGCCCGCGCCCTGCTCGGTGATGCGCGCGCCGCCCTCGCGGCTCGTCTCGTCGATGCTGACCGAGGCGCCGATCATCGGATACGTGGCCTCACCCTTCTCGATCAGCTGCTTGGCCACCCGCTGGGCCTGGTTGATCGGGATCGCGAAGCCGAGGCCGATCGAACCGGCCTGGCCGTCCATGCCGCTGCCCGCCGACTGAATCGCCGAGTTGACGCCGATCACCGCGCCGCGCGCGTCGAGCAGCGGGCCGCCCGAGTTGCCCGGGTTGATCGAGGCGTCGGTCTGCAGGGCGCTCATGTACGAGCGGGTCGAGCCGCCGTCGCTGGAGGCGACCGGACGGTTCTTGGCGCTGACGATGCCGGTGGTCACCGTGTTGGAGAGGCCGAACGGGGCGCCGATCGCGATCGTGGCATCGCCGACCGCGACCTTGTCCGAGTCGGCGAGGGGGAGCGGCGTGAGCCCGGAGGCGTTCTTCAGCTTGAGCACGGCCACGTCGTAGCCCTGGGCCCGGCCGATCACCTCGGCCTCGTACTTCTTGCCGTCCGAGAACGTCGCCGAGAGGCGCCCGCCCCGCGCCGCCGTCGCCACCACGTGGTTGTTGGTGAGGATGTGGCCCTCGCGGTCGTAGACGAAGCCGGTGCCCGTGCCGCCCTCGCCGCCCGCGCCCTCGGCGTCGATGGTCACCACGCTCGGCAGCGCCTTCGCGGCGATCCCGGCCACCGAGTCCGGTGCGCGCTTGAGGTCGGCGGGGATGTCGGAGGCGGCGACGGTCGTCGAGTTCGTACCGCTGTCGTTGCGCTCGGCCGCCCAGTAGCCGATGCCGCCGCCGACACCGCCCGCGACCAGTGCGGCGGCGAGCGCGGCGGCGATGAGACCGCCCTTGCGGGACTTGGGGTTCATCGGGGCCGGCTGATAGCCCGCGCCCCACTCCGGCCCGCCCGCGCCGTGGCCGCCCGTGCCGTGGCCGCCCGTGCCGTGGCTGCCCGCGTCCTGGGCGTACGCGGGGGTGGTGGGCGGCTGGGGCGGCCAGGTGGCGCCGGGGTGGGTGGGGGCGGTGGTGCCCGGGGTGGGGGCGGCGATGCCCGGGGTGGGGGCGGCGGGCTGGTGGGGGTCAGACGGCGGGACGTGCGCGGCGGTGTCACCCGCCCCGGCGTCCTGCCCGGCGGTGCCCCCGGCGTCCGCGGTTGACGGGGCCGACGGAGGCGCGGGAGGTACGGACGGGGCGGGGGAGACCTCGTTGCCCTCGTTCTCGGTGCTCACAGCTGTACTCCTCGATCCACGGCATGACTCCGCACGGTTGCTTCGCAAGCCTTTCCCAAGGGACGTCAGGTCGCCATAAGCCACACCTGTGCATCCGCCGCCCATCCTCGACGGCGCTCGGAACGGCCGCATCCGGTGTGCTCCCGGCCGGGGAGTGCTCCCGTACACCACGGGCACCCCACACCAGGCACCCCGCACCACGCATACCCCGCAAAGTGACACCATGTCGCGGTGACTTCCGCACGAACCCCGCAGCGCGACCCGCGGTCGAGCCCTCAGATTCAGGTGGTGGCCCACCGCGGCGCCTCCGAAGACGCTCCCGAGCACACGCTCGCCGCCTACAAGAAGGCGATCGAGGACGGCGCCGACGCGCTCGAATGCGATGTCCGGCTGACCGCCGACGGGCACCTCGTCTGTGTCCACGACCGGCGTGTCAACCGTACGTCAAACGGCCGAGGCGCCGTCTCCGCGCTCGAGCTCGCGGATCTCGCGGCGCTCGACTTCGGCTCCTGGAAGAACAGGGAGGACGGCCCGGACTGGGAGGACACCTCCGTACTGACGCTCGAGCGGCTGCTCGAACTCGTCGCGGACGCGGGCCGGCCGCTGCAGCTCGCGATCGAGACCAAGCATCCGACCCGCTGGGCGGGCCAGGTCGAGGAGCGGCTGCTGCTCCTGCTGAAGCGTTTCGGTCTGGACGCGCCGAAGTCGGCCGCGGATTCTCCGGTACGGGTGATGAGTTTCTCCGCGCGCTCCCTGCACCGGGTACGGGCGGGGGCACCGACACTGCCGACCGTGCATCTGCTGCAGTTCCTCACGCCGCGCGTGCGTGACGGACGGCTGCCGGAAGGCGTGGGGATCGCGGGTCCGGGGATCCGGTTCGTACGCAGTCATCCGGCGCACATCGAGAAGCTGCAGCGGGCCGGGCACCAGGTGCATGTGTGGACCGTGGACGAGCCCGAGGACGTGGACCTCTGTGTCCGGCTCGGGATCGACGCGATCATCACCAACCGGCCACGGGCGGTATTGCAGCAGCTCGGGCGGGGCTGAGCTCCGGCTCGTCCTTCGTCCGGGTGCCGAGCACGACCCATACGGTGACCTCGCCGGCCGCCCCGTCCCGTACGCCCCACTCCTCGCCGAGTGCGGCGATGATGCCGAGGCCGCGGCCGCCGTGGGCCGTCACCGAGGGAGTGGCCGGAACCGGTCGGGTCGGTCCGCCCCCATCCGTCACTTCAATGGTCAGTTTGCCCCGTTTGTCCAGCCGCCAGGCCGCCCGCACATTGCCGTCGCCCACGACCGCCGCATCGCCGAGCGGCCTGCCATGCCGACAGGCATTGCTCAGCAGCTCGGAAAGGATCAGTACCGCATCGTCCACGACGCCCTCCGAGACACCGCTCATACGCAACTGATCACGCATGCAGCGCCTCGCCTGCCCCACGCCCGCAGGGCCATGGGGCACGGCCATGCTTGACGACGTCGGCACCTCCTGTGCCACCACCAACGCCACCCCCGAGACCTCCTTAGCCCCACGCCACGGTGTCAATGCCCCGATGTCGTTCACCGGAAACCGGCCAATCCTCAGTACGTGACCTCTTCATGACGCACTCGGGACATACGGATACGGTCCGAACGCGCCGGGGCACAGTGCGTGAGTGGCGGGCGGGGTTCGGTGGGTGCGTGAGCGGGGGGGCGGGGTGCGGCTGGGTACGGGGGGCGAGGTACGGGGAGCGAGGTACGGGGGGCGAGGTTCGGTGGGGTGGATTGTCAGTGGGCGTCGATAGCCTTGGAAAGGGCGCAGCCCCCGGGAGGGAGGGGACTGTCCAGTGGGGCGTGCTGCCTGCCCCAACCGGCTAGGCTCACCGCCGTACCGCCCAAGCCGTGACCGGGAGACGCACGATGGCCAAGAAGCGCCCTCAGACGAAGAAGCCGCAGAAGGCGCAGATCAGCAAGGCGCAGCTCGTCGACGGTGAGGTGCCCGTCGTCGGTGCGCGCGAGCCTTGCCCCTGCGGCTCCGGCCGGCGTTACAAGGCCTGCCACGGCCGGGCCGCCGCGCATGCCGTGACCGAGCTGGTGCACCGCCCGTTCGAGGGGCTGCCCGGCGAGTGCGACTGGGTCGCGCTGCGCGAGCTGGTGCCCGCGGCGACCGTGGAGCTCACCCTCAAGGACGGGCTGCCCGAGGGCGTGCCGTCGGTGACGCTCGCGACCGTGCTGCCGATGGCGTGGCCGGGGCTGCGCCGCGAGGACGGCGCGGTCCTGATCGGACTGCAGAACGACACCTCTTCCGGTGACCTCAGCCGTGATCTCGCCGACGTCCTCACCCAGGCCCTCGCCACCGAGCCGGGCAATCCGGTCGCCGCCCGCCGCACGGGCACCGACGGGCCGCGGCTGCAGGAACTGCTCGACCCGAAGGCCCCGTTCGAGCCGGTGGTGCACGAGGGCTTCGAGTTCTGGGTGCCGGACGCCGAGAACGCCAACGCGGAGGTGACCGCCTCCCTGGAGCGCGCCAACGCCGCCGCGATCCCGACCGTGAAGCTCCCGGGCCTGGACGCCGCGTACTGGTGCGAGACCCCGGAGAAGAACCACCTGCGCTGGGTCATGCCGCACCCGGAGGAGAAGCTGCTCGACGCGCTCGCCCGGCTGCACGCGGCCGGGACGTCGAGCCTCGGCGAGGGCACGCGCCTGGTGGGCTCCTTCCGTGCGCACGGTCTGATGGTGCCGGTCTGGGACCTGCCGACCGGGATGAGCGCGGCCGATGTGGAGAAGCCCGCCGCCGAGTTCGCCGAGCGGCTCGCCGCCGCCCTCGCCGACGAGTCGCCGCTGACCGGCGAGGAGCGCCGGGCGCGCGGCGGGCTCACCAACCGGCAGGTGACACTGAGCTGAGGCGGGCGGACTGCGCTGCGCAGTCCGGGCGGTCCGGACGGTCCGGGCGGTGCTCCGCCTCCGCTCCGGGTAATCCACAGCCAACACACAGGAAACCCGTAGAAAAGGCATGACAACGGTCACAACTCCCGCTCTTGCCCGGTAAATCCCTTGCGGATCGCCGATACCGGCCGAGATCGAATTTGCGAACGGCGGATTTTGGGTTACCGTTCAAGTAGTCCGGTCGCTGGTGCATCCCCCGTCGCCAGCGACCGGACCTTTGCGTTTCCGGGGTCCGGGACGCGTACGGCCGCTCCGTATGGAGCGGCGCTCAACCCTCGGCAGGGGGCTCCGTGTTGCTTCCGGAGCGCAGCAGCAGCGGACCGACCGCCCCACCCCCCGCCCGGCCTTCCTCCCCCGGCTCGGCGCGCACCGCGAATTCCGCGACCGCCCAGTACTCCTCCGGTTCACCCGCCGTCGGTTCCCGCGGCGTCTGGCACGCCCCGGGCTCGTCGCCCTGGCCCACCGCGCAGTGGATCCGTACGGTCCGTCCGCCGGGTGCCATGAGGGTGAGTACGGAGGTGAGTTCCTCGCCGGTGGCATTGCGGTAGTACGTACGGGCCCAGGTGTCACCGCTCCGGGTGAGCACACAGGTCTGGGCCTCGACGCCCTCCGGCGAGGCGAGTTCGGGGCCGCACTGTGCGAGGGTCGCCAGGCCGAGCCCGGACAGGAGGTCCGAGGCGCCCTCGCCATCGCCCTCGACACCCTCGCCTTCGCCCGCGGGCCGCTCCGTCACTCCACCTGCCCGGGGCGCCATCTCCCCACCGGCCCGGTGCGCCGCCTCCGCACCGTTGCGCCCGTCGGCCACACCGGCACCGGGCCCCGCCGAGGCCTCCGGCCCCACCGAAGCCCCGGCGAGCGGCAGCAGGACCGCGAACACGGCAACGGCGATGAGCGCGGACATACGTGTTCGCTGCAAGAGACCCACCTGCTCAACTGAAGCGCACGAACGGGGTGAGCCGAAGATAGCGACGGGCGCGGGCCGTGGGGCCCGCCCGCGCCCGCGGCACCTAGAACTCGGGCGCGCTCACACCCGTATGAGTGAGCGTGTCGACCAGGACGTCGACGATCGCCTCGATGTCGGGCAGCCAGGGCGTGGCCGAGCCGGGCAGCGGTGCGCGCTCCCAGCGGACCTCGCCGCGGCCGGTGTCCGAGGGCGGCAGGACGAGGTAGCCACCGCTCCCGTGGAAGCGGAGCGAACCGGGGACGTGGTCCTTGGCGTAGAGGAGTTCGCCGAGTTGCGGCATCGAGTACGGCGCGACGAGCAGCGACCAGCGGTCGGGGGTCGCGACGACCGGTCCGACGCGTACGCCGAGGCGGTCGAGCACCGCGAGCGAGCGGGCCGCGGCGATGGCCGGCAGGCTCACCGCGCTGGGGCCCGGGCCGCCCGTGGCGAGCAGGACCGGCGCCGTGGGCCGGTTGGCCCACCACCAGCGGACCATTCGCTCATCGCTGGTCGCGGCCAGGATGCCGGGGTCGAAGGGGTGACCGCCGGGCGCGGCGCAGTCGGGGTCGGGGCAGGCGCACTGCGGCGATCCGGGCCGCCGCAGCCCGGCTCCGGGAAGCACGGGCCACTGCCATGTCTTCGCGAAGGTCAGAGCCGCGCCGAGCTGGTCAGGTCTCCCACCGGATCGCCCACCGGTCTGCTCACCGGAGCGTTCGCCGGTTCGCTTCGACAGGAGCCTGCGTCGCCTTCCGAGGATCTCGCGCATGAGCGCTCGTTCCTTTCCGTTGAAAACGCAGAGACACTACCGACACTGCGGGCCACTTCGGACTGCTTCGGACATTGCGGACACCCACTCTGGAATGAGCAGATCACGCTTGGAGCTGGGACTGCGAGCTGGGACTGCACTGCGGATGCATCCATTACAACCATGGCGGCGGGTGGCGCGCCCTGGCGCGCACCGTCATGAAGCCGGTCGGTACGCGGCTGTCGCTCTCTAAGACGTATGGGTCCGTCGTCTGGTTCAGGCACGGCACAACTCCCGCCGGCCTCAACCCAGTACGTACCCGCCACGCCGATCCTGACGCTCGGAGCGAGCGGTTGGTGCGGGTCCCATGGGACCGCAATGTCGGATAGGACAGGTCTGTTTCACGCCAAGTTCTCATTTTGTCACAGTCACCGCGTCCACACCCTGGACACCAGGAATCCTTGCAGGACAATGCTGGACATCCCCAGACCAGTGCGTGTAGATGTGGACTCATTGCTGGCGGCGCAGAAGAGATGGGGGTTTGCGATGCTATTGAGCAATATCGAATGGCCGGAAAATCACCGGACCGGCACACCATGAGCGCCCCGAACCTTCCGAAAGTGGCCGGAATCGATCCCAGTGCCACCCGACGCCTGGGGCCCACCCCCGCACCCACCGCGGCGCCCGACCGCGCCCCTTCCCCCGCCCCCGCCACCCCGGCGGCCGCCGTCCAGGACCGTCTCGCCGGCTGGGTCTCCGACCTCACCACGCTGCACGAACTCACCGAGCGGCTCGTCCGCACCACCACCCTCGACGCCTGCCTGCGCGAGATCCTGCGCGCGGGCGCCGCGCTCGTCGGGGCCCGTCGCGGCCTCATGGTCCTCGAGCCCTCCGACGGGCTCGGCCCCGACTCCATGACGGGCCTCGGCCTGGAGCGCTCCGACCTCGGCCACATCGAGACCGTGCCGCGCAGCGCCACCTCCTACGGAGGGCTGCTCGACGGCACCAGCGCGCCCGGCCCCGGCGAATGCGGCATCGCCCAGCCCGATCTGCTCGCCGAGGAACACCTCGACCCCCACCTGCGCTCCGTCGTCGACCGACTCGGCTGCGCGGCGAGCTACGCCGTCCCACTCGGCTGCGATACGGCCGGCCTGCTCGGCGCCGCGGTCTGGCTCTACGACGAACCCGCCGAGCCCGGCGAACGGCAGCGCCACCTCATCGGCCTCTACGCGCGGTACGCGAGCGAACACACGGCACATCTGGTCGAACTCGAACGCACCCGCTCGGACATGGCCACCATCGCCGAGGAGCTGCTGCCCAGCCGGCTGCCCCGGGTCCCCGGCGTCCAGCTCGCCGCCCGGCACCGCAGCGGCCCGCGCGGCGGCGGCAGCTGGTTCGACGCGCTGCCGCTGCCGGAGAACGCGCTCGGGCTCTGTGTCGGATCGGTGGGCGGCTCCGGTCCCGGCGCCGTCGCCGCGATGGGGCGGCTGCGGGCGAGCCTCAGGGCGTACGCGGTGATGGAGGGCGAGGACCCCGTCGCCGTACTCTCCGATCTCGAACTGCTGCTGCGCCTGACCGAACCGGCGCGTACCGCCACCGCGCTCTTCGCCTACTGCGAACCGCACCGGCGCTCGCTCGTGCTCGCCGGGGCCGGGCACGCACCGCCGCTGATCATCGGCGAGCGGCGCACCGAGTTCGTGGAGACCTCCCTCTCCGCGCCGCTCGGGATGCTGAGCTGCTGGGAGGCGCCCAGCGTGGAGCTGTCCCCGGAGCCAGGAGAAACCGTCCTGCTGTACACGGACGGGCTGCTGCACCGCACCGGCGACCCGATCGACCGCGCCTTCGCCCGGCTGCACGCGGCGGCGGCGAGCGTGCCGCGGACGCTGCGCGAGGATCCCGGGGCGATCGCCGACCACATCCTGCGGACGGTGCTCCCGGACGGCCGGGACAAGGCAGAGGGCGCGGAGGACGTGGTGCTCCTGGCGGCCCGGTTCGCGTGAGGTCCTGACGGTCCGGTTCGCGTGACTTTGGCCATACCTGTGCGGCCCTGGGCTGCCTTCCGTACGGACATACGATGGACGGCGGTCCCCAGGTCACTACAAGGAGGTATCCGTGGCCGAAGAGCTCACTGACAAGGCCGGCGAGGACGCAGCCGAAGCGGCAGCCGAGAAGCCCATCAAGCAGCGGAAGAACGGACTGTACCCGGGCGTGTCCGAGGAACTCGCGGCGAGCATGCGCACCGGCTGGGCCGACACCGAGCTGACCGACCTGGAGCCCGTCGCCCAGGCCGGGCACACCGCCCGCCGCCGCGCCGCACTCTCCGCGGCCTTCCCCGGTGAGCGTCTGGTGATCCCCGCGGGCAATCTGAAGACCCGGTCGAACGACACGGAGTACAGCTTCCGCGCCGCCACGGAGTACGCGTACCTGACCGGCAACCAGACCGAGGACGGCGTCCTGGTCATGGAGCCCGTGGCGGAGGGCGGCCACGAGGCCACGCTCTACCTGCTGCCGCGCTCCGACCGCGAGAACGGCGAGTTCTGGCTGGACGGCCAGGGCGAGCTGTGGGTCGGCCGCCGCCATTCGCTGACCGAGGCCGCGAAGCTCTACGGCATCCCCGCCTCCGACGTCCGGAAGCTCGCGGAGAAGCTCGCCGAGTCGACCGGCCCGACCCGTGTCGTACGCGGGCACGACGCCGGCGTCGAGAAGGCCCTGACCGACAAGGTCACCGCAGAGCGCGACGAGGAGCTGCGGGTCTTCCTGTCCGAGGCGCGCCTGATCAAGGACGACTTCGAGATCGGGCAGCTGGAGCAGGCCTGCGCCTCCACCGCGCGCGGCTTCGAGGACGTCGTGAAGGTCCTCGACAAGGCCGAGGCCACCAGCGAGCGCTACATCGAGGGCACCTTCTTCCTGCGCGCCCGCGTCGAGGGCAACGACGTCGGCTACGGCTCGATCTGCGCCGCGGGCCCGCACGCCACGACCCTGCACTGGGTGCGCAACGACGGCCAGGTCCGCTCCGGCGACCTGCTCCTGCTCGACGCCGGCGTGGAGACGAACGAGCTCTACACCGCGGACATCACCCGCACCCTGCCGATCAACGGCCGGTACACCGAGCTGCAGAAGAAGATCTACGACGCGGTGTACGAGGCGCAGGAGGCGGGCATAGCGGCCGTCAAGCCGGGCGCCAACTACCGCGACTTCCACGATGCCGCCCAGCGCGTGCTCGCCGAGAAGCTCGTCGAGTGGGGTCTGCTCGAAGGCAGCGTCGAGCGCGTCCTCGAACTGGGTCTGCAGCGCCGCTTCACCCTGCACGGCACCGGTCACATGCTCGGTCTGGACGTCCACGACTGTGCCGCCGCGCGCCGTGAGACGTACGCGGACTGCACCCTCGAACCCGGCATGTGCCTGACGGTCGAGCCCGGTCTGTACTTCCAGGCCGACGACCTGACCGTCCCCGAGGAGTACCGCGGCATCGGCGTCCGGATCGAGGACGACATCCTCGTCACCGAGGACGGCAACCGGAACCTGTCCGAGGCCCTCCCCCGCACCAGCGAGGACGTCGAGGCCTGGATGGCCTCGCTGAAGGGCTGAGACGCTTCGGGTCCTGTGCGAGGAACGTGAGGAGGGGCGGTACGCGGCTGCGTACCGCCCCTCCACGCGTGGTGTCAGACACCCGCAGGACTGGGTGTGCGGGCCGGGACGGCAGCGGCGGCGGGGGCGCCGCTGAACTTGAGGGTCTTGTCGAAACTCAGGACCGCGCCGTTCCGGTTCGACAGCCGGACGTCGTCGGCGAGTTCACCGATCAGGTCGAGGCCGCGGCCGTTCTCCGCGCCGGGCGGGGTGGGGCCGCTTCCCGCACCGGGCGGGGTGGGGCCGCTTCCCGCACCGGTGGAGCCGTCGATCCTGGCGGGCGGGAAGCCCGGGCCCGAATCGGCCACCTCGATACGGCACAGCTCACCGTCCAGGTACGCCGTCACCCGGTACGCGTCCTGCCGCCCGGCCCCGCCGCGATCCGCGCCGCGGCCCGCCGTGCCGTGCTCCACCGCGTTCGCGCAGGCCTCCGTCAGCGCCACCGACAGCTCGTAGGAGATCTCCGGGTCGACGCCCGCGCGCTCCATGGTGGAAAGCAGGAGCCGGCGCGCGAAGGGGACGCTCGCGGCCTCGCTCCGCAGGCGGAGCGACCACCACAGGCTCATGTCCCAGGCATCCCTGCTACGGCTCGGCATACCGATACGTATTGCCGTCCGCAGCCGTGCGCAATCGCCCAGTTGACGTGATGCCGCCCATACGGCGGATGTGCCGGATACCTCACCAGGTGTAACGGAAGTACCGGACACACACCCACGCCCCACAGAACACCACATTCCGGATCTTGCGGACCTGCCGTACGGAGCGGATGAGCCCAGTGCGATGATTGGCCGGTCATGACTGCCCCCCACACGCGCGCGCAGCGGAACGGAACCGGGTTCCGGTTCCCCCGGGCCGTGGCCTTCGCCACGGTCTGCGTGGCGCTGTCCGCGGGCGGTCACGCACTCGCCTCGCACGGCGCTCTGCCCGTGTGGTCCCTCGGGCTCGGATTCCTCCTCGCGCTCGCCGTGGCCGTGCCGTTCTCCGGGCGGACACGATCCCTGCCGGTGCTGTCCGGCTTGCTCGCCGCGGGACAACTGGGGCTGCACTGCCTGTTCGGGCACGGCCAGCAGATGCTCGCCCAGGAAGTCGCCGACCGCACCGCGATGGAGCAGGCCAGGGGTCTGCTGTGCGGCGCGGGCGCGGTGGTCACCACCCCGCACCAGGCCTACCGCATCCTCGCGGACGCAGGCCTCGCCCCGAGCGGCCCCACGGGCACCGCCGGGCACACCCACCCCATGCCGGACGACATGGCCGCCGGGCAGGCGCCGGGCATGCTGCCCGATCTGCCGATGCTGCTCGGGCACCTGCTGGCCGCGCTCGCCCTCGGCTGGCTGCTGCGCCGCGGCGATCTCGCGCTGACCCGCGTCGTGGAACTCTCCGTACTCACGGCGCACGCGGTGGCCGAGGGGGCGCTCGTACGGTCCCTGCGTGCCGCGCTGTTCTTCGTCCGGGCCCTGCGGCACGGGCTGTCCACCACGCCCGCGGCGGTCATGGGCGCCGCCCCGCCGGATGCCCAGGCCCCGCCCCGTACCACCGCACTCGCCCACACCGTGATCAGGCGCGGGCCGCCCGCGCACAGGTTCGCCCTCACCGCCTGACGCGAGCCTGCTGCACCCGGCGAGCAGAACCTGCCGTGCCTGACGAGCAGAACCTGCTGCACCCGACGAGGCAGAAGGTGTCGCGCGGCGCTTCCGCGCGGCCGCACAGCGGCCCGCGCGTCCGACGACATCTCCCACCCCAGTCGAGTGGAGTTTCCGCAATGAAGATCTCGCGTGTTCTGACCGCTTCCGCCGTCGCCGCCGGCAGCATCGTCCTGCTCGCCCCCGCCGCCTTCGCCCACGTCACCGTGCAGCCGCAGGGCGAGGCCGCCAAGGGCTCGTACGCCACCGTCAACTTCAAGGTGCCCAACGAGTCCGACAAGGCCTCCACCGTGAAGCTCGAGGTCAACTTCCCCACCGACCAGCCGCTCTCCTCCGTGATGCCGCAGCCCGTGCCCGGCTGGAAGATCGAGGTCACCAAGTCCAAGCTGGACAAGCCGCTGGAGATCCACGGCAACAAGATCAACGAGGCGGTCTCCAAGGTCACCTGGACCGCGGACGGCAAGGGCATCGAGCCGGGCCGCTTCCAGCAGTTCCCCGTCTCGCTCGGCCGGCTGCCCGAGGACGCCGACCAGATGGTCTTCAAGGCCCTGCAGACGTACAGCGACGACGAGATCGTGCGCTGGATCGAGGAGCCGGTCGAGGGCGGCGAGAAGCCCGAGAAGCCGGCGCCCGTACTGCAGCTCGCCATGGCCGCCGAAGGCCACGGCGGCTCCGGCGCCGACAAGGCGTCGAACGACGGCAAGGCGTCGAACGCCGACGCCAAGAGCGGCGACGAGAAGCAGAACACCGCGGCGGCCGCCGTCGGCTCCACCGACACCGCCGCCCGCGTCCTCGGCATCGTGGGCATCCTGGTCGGTGCCGCCGGTGTCGCCTTCGGTGTCCTCGCCGGCCGCCGACGCACCGCCACCGGCTCCAACTGACCCTTCGGGACACTTCACCATGCGTACCAAGCACCTCGCTGCCGTCGCCCTGCTCGCCGCCGCCTCCTTCACGCTGACGGCGTGCGGCGGCGGCAACGCCGGCGACGACAGCCCCGCCGCCGTCGAGGTGACCGCCGACAAGGCGGCCACCGTCCTCGACAAGCCCTTCGAAAAGCCGGACATGATCCTCACCGACACGAACGGCGAGGAATTCGACCTCCGCGAGCAGACGAAGGGCAAGCCGACCCTGCTGTACTTCGGGTACACCCACTGCCCGGACGTCTGCCCGCTGGCGATGAGCAATCTCGCCGTCGCCAAGAAGGAGCTGGAGAAGAAACTCTCCAAGGACGAACTCGCCGAACTCCGGATCATCATGGTCACCTCCGACCCGGAACGTGACACCCCCGAGCACCTGGGCAAGTGGATGAAGGCACAGGACCCGTCCTTCATCGGCCTGACCGGCGACTTCGCCACCATCCAGGCCGGCGCCCGCACCCTCGGCATCACGATCGAACCGCCCGTCGAGGAGAAGGACGGCACCATCACCTCCACCCACAGCAAGCAGGTCGTCGCCTTCTCACCGAAGACCGACGAGGGCTACGTCCTGTACAACGCCTCCGAGGCCACCGCGGACGACTACGCCGCCGACCTCCCCAAGCTCGTGAAGGGGGCCAGGCCGTGAGGCGCCGCACCACCGCACTCGCCGGCGCCATAGCCATCGCGGCAGCGCTCGGCCTCACCGGCTGCTCCGGCTCCGGAACCGGGGACGAAGCCACAAACCGCGCACCGCAGCTGAGCGTGACCGGCGGATTCATCCCCGAACCCGCGCTGAAGAACACGGCCGGCGGATTCCTGACCATCGTCAACAAGGGCGGCGCCGACAAGCTGCTCTCCGTCAGCAGTCCCCTGGCGAAGGAGACCATGGGACACCGCACGGTCGACGGCCGGATGGAGAAGGCCGAGTCCTTCGACATCCCCGCAGGCGGCGAACTCAGCTTCGAGCGCGGCGGCAACCACCTCATGTTCATGGACCTCGCCCACAAGCCGAAGGTCGGTGACAAGGTCGAGGTGGAACTGCGGTTCGAGAAGTCGGAGCCGCTGACGGCCGAACTCGAGGTCAAGGAAGCCACGTACAACCCGCAGAACAGCTGACAAGGGGACCGCAAGCCATGCTGCCCACCGACCCCCGCCCCCGCCCCGGTCCCCGCCTCCGTACGGGTGTGGCGCACCGCCCGCTCGTACAGTTCGTGCTGCTCTTCGCGGCCGTCGCCGCCGCGCTGCTCGCCGGCGCCGCACCCGCATCGGCACACGCGGCGCTCACCGGGACGGACCCCGGGCAGGGGTCGGTGGTGCAGCAGGCACCCGAGAAGGTCACCCTGCACTTCTCCGAACAGGTCGCCATGGCCGAGGACTCGATCCGCGTCCTCGACCCCAAGGGCAAACGCGTCGACACCGGCGAGATCAAGGACGTCGGCGGCGACAAGGGCGCCTCGTACGAGCGGCGCCTGCTCGCCGGGCTGCCCGACGGCACGTTCACCGTCGCCTGGAAAGGCGTCTCCACCGACAGCCACCCCGTCTCGGGCGCCTTCAGCTTCTCCATCGGCGCGCCCTCCGAGACCACCGTGCAGCTCACCGGCGAAGCAGCCGGCGAAGGCGCGGTCGGAGCCCTGTACGGGATCGCGCGCTACCTCTCGTACGCGGCCTTCGCCGTCGTCGCCGGCGGCGCGGCCTTCGTGCTGATCTGCTGGCCCGCAGGCGCCGGCGCCCGCCCGCTGCAACGGCTCCTCGCCTACGGCTGGATCACCCTGACCGCCGCCACCTTCGCCCTGCTGCTGCTCCGCGGCCCCTACGCGAACGGCGGCAAGCTCTCCGAACTCCTCGACCTCGGCCAGATCAGCGCCGTCCTGCAGACCAAGACCGGGGCGGCCCTCGTCTCGCGGCTGCTCCTCCTCGCGGCCGCTGCCCTGTTCATCGCAGTGCTCTTCGGGGCGTACGCGCAGCGCGAGGACGAGAAGGAGAAGCGGGACCTGCGCTTCGGTCTGGGCTTCGGCGGCACCGTGGTCGCGGCCGGCATCGCCTCGACCTGGGCGCTGTCCGAACACGCCTCCAGCGGCATCCAGACGGGGATCGCGATGCCCGTCGACGTACTGCACCTGCTGGCCGTCGCCGCCTGGCTCGGCGGACTGACCGCGCTGCTCGTGGCGCTGTTCAAGGTGCCCGGCATCCAGGCCTCGGCCGTGCGCCGGTTCTCCATGCTGGCGTTCTCGTCGGTGACCGTGCTCGCCGTGACCGGGATCTACCAGTCCTGGCGCCAGGTCGGTTCGTGGTCGGCGCTGACCGGGACGGCGTACGGGCAGCTGCTCGTCGTCAAGATCGGGCTGATCGCGGTGCTGCTCGGGGTCGGGTGGATCTCGCGGCGGTGGACGGCGCGGCTGGCGGAGACGGAGGAGACCGGGGCTTCGGGCGCCTCGGAGCCGGGCGCTACCGCGGGCTCGGTGAAGGTGATCGGGCAGCGGAACAAGGTGACCGCAGCGGCCGGGGCTTCCGGGACTTCCGGGACTTCCGGGACTTCCGGGGCTCCTGAGGCTTCCGAGGCTTCCGGGGCTTCCGGGGCTTCCGAGGGGTCGGGCCCGGCGGGCGCCGAACCCCGGGACGCCGAGCGGGCCGCCCAGCTCGCCCGGCAGCAGGCCGCCATGGCCACCGCCCGCAGAAAACAGCAGCGGGACGCGGACCCGGGCCGCGCCGGGCTGCGGCGCTCGGTGCTCACCGAGGCAGGCATCGCCCTCGTCCTGCTCGCCGTGACCACCGCGCTGACCGCGACGGAACCCGGCCGCACCCTCGAGGAACTCGAACAGTCCGCGCCCGCGGCCGCCACGAGCGGACCGGTGGACCTCGAACTGCCCTTCGACGCCAAGGGCGAGAACGGCAAGGGCGAGGTCCGAATCAATCTGACACCCGGCCGCACGGGCACCAACGAACTCCACCTGTGGGCCACCGACCCGGACGGCCGGCCCCTCGACCTCCCCGAGATCAAGGCCGCCTTCACGCTCAAGGACAAGAACATCGGCCCGCTGCCGGTCACACCCGACCGGATCGTTGCCGGACACTGGTCCTCGACCGGGGTGCAGATCCCGATGGGCGGCGAGTGGGAAATCGCGGTGACCGTGCGCAGCTCGGACATCGACCAGGTGACCGTACGCAAGAACGTGCAGCTGGGCTGAGCATGCCCGTATACAAGGATCGGCTGAACAACGATGCAGGACAGTAAGGGCCGTAAGAAAACGGCTGACGAGACGACGCAGGGCCCGAAGGCCACGAAGCCCGCGGACGCGGATGCGGCCACCGCAGGCATCTCGCGGCGGCGGCTGCTCGGCACCGCGGGTGCCGTCGGCGCGGGCGGCCTGGCGCTCGGCGCCGCGGGCGGGGCGGCCGCGCACGCCGCCACCGCACCGGACTCTCCCACCGCACTGAGCAGCCTCGGCGCCACCGAGGTCGCCTGGGGCGGCGAGCACCAGCCGGGCATCCTGACGCCGATGCAGGCCAGAGGCCACCTGATCGCCTTCGATCTCGCGCCGGGCGCGGGCCGCAAGGAGGCAGCGGCGCTGCTGCGGCGCTGGTCGCGGACCGCCCGACGGCTGATGCGCGGCGAAACCACCGACAGCGGCACGGCCATCGCGCTCGACGCGGGCCCGTCCTCGCTGAGCGTCACCTTCGGCTTCGGCCACAGCTTCTTCTCCCGTACGGGCCTTCAGAAGCAGCGCCCGAGCGCCCTCGACCCGCTGCCGCCGTTCTCCTCGGACCAGCTGGATCCGGGGCGCAGCGAGGGCGATCTGTGGATCCAGATCGGCGCGGACGACGCCCTCGTGGCCTTCGACGCGCTGCGTGCCCTGCAGCAGGACGCCGGAAAGGCGGCGAAGGTGCGCTGGCAGATGAACGGCTTCAACCGTTCGCCGGGTGCGACCGCCGACCCCATGACGGCACGGAACCTGATGGGCCAGGTCGACGGCACCAACAACCCGAAGCCCTCGGAACCGGACTTCGACCAGCGCGTCTTCGTGCCCACGTCAGGCGCGGACCCGGCGTGGATGGCAGGCGGCTCCTATGCGGTGGTCCGCCGGATCCGAATGCTCCTCGACTCCTGGGACGGGCTCTCCCTCGACGAGCAGGAGAAGGTCATCGGCCGCCGCAAGTCCGACGGCGCACCGCTGTCCGGCGGTACGGAGACCACAGAGCCCGAACTCGACAAGGCCGGCGAGGACGGCCGGCCGGTCATCCCCGCAGACGCCCACGCCCGCATCTCGCGCCCCGACCAGAACGCCGGGGCCGCGATGCTGCGCCGCCCCTTCTCGTACCACGACGGCATCGCCCCGGACGGCACCCCGGACGCCGGGCTCCTCTTCATCTGCTGGCAGGCGGACCCACTGCGCGGCTTCACCGCGGTCCAGCGCAAGCTCGACCGCGGGGACGCTCTCTCGGCCTTCATCCGGCACGAGACGAGCGGGCTCTTCGCGGTACCCGGCGGGCCCGGCGAAGGCGAGTACGTGGGGCAGCGCCTGCTCGAAGGCTGAGCAAGGCCCCACACCCCCGTCCCCCGTACGGATAGGCTGACGGCATGTCGGCGACGCGTTATACGTACCTCGGCCCCGAAGGCACCTTCACGGAGGCTGCCCTGCGCACCCTGCCCGAGGCCGCCACGCGCGAGCTCGTCCCCATGGTCTCGGTGCCCGCCGCGCTGGACGCCGTACGCAACAACGAGGCCGCCGCCGCACTCGTACCGATCGAGAACTCCGTCGAGGGCGGCGTCACCGCCACGCTCGACGAGCTCGCGACCGGCGAACCGCTGATGATCTACCGCGAGGTGCTGCTCCCGATCGCCTTCGCGCTGCTCGTGCGGCCCGGCACGAAGCTCTCCGACATCAAGACCGTCACCGGCCATCCCGTCGCCCAGCCGCAGGTCCGCAACTGGCTGCGCGCCCAGCTGCCGGACGCCCTGTGGGAGTCCGCCGCCTCCAATGCGGACGGCGCCCGGCTCGTCCAGGAGGGCCGTTTCGACGCGGCCTTCGCGGGGGAGTTCGCGGCCGCGACCTACGGCCTCGAGGCCCTGGTCACCGACATCCACGACGCGGAGAACGCCGAGACCCGTTTCGTGCTCGTCGGCCGCCCGGCCCGCCCCGCCGCACCGACCGGCGCGGACAAGACCTCCGTGGTGATCTGGCTCGGCGACGACCACCCGGGTGCCCTGCTCGAACTGCTGCAGGAATTCGCCGTACGCGGCGTCAACCTGATGCTGATCCAGTCCCGGCCGACCGGCGCGGGCATCGGCAACTACTGCTTCGCCGTGGACGCCGAAGGCCATATCTCGGACCGGCGGGTCGGTGAGGCCCTGATGGGGCTGAAGCGGATCTCGCCGAAGGTGCGTTTTCTCGGTTCGTATCCGCGTGCGGGTGTCTCGCCGGGCGAGGTGCGGGCCCTGCGGCAGGGGACGACGGATGCCGACTTCGTCTCGGCGGCGGATTGGCTGGCCAGGGCGCAGGACGGGCGGGCCTGAGGCCGGAGCCGGGGCGGGCTCAGGCCCGCATCCCCGCATCCCCGCATCCCCGCATCCCTGCATCCCCGCGTCAACTCTTGCCACAATCGGCCCCGATGGGGGCAATGCGACCTTTTCGGCTTGACTCAAGCCCCTTGCGAGAGGCGGAAGTTGGGACCGAGTTGTCCACAGCAGCACCCGGCGCCATCAAGTTATCCACAGGGCGCCGCCGCGCTCTGTGGATTCCGGAACTGATCATTCAGATTCGGTCACTGACGCCTCAGGATTCCCGGTTCAAATCACCCGTACACATACTTTCGAGTGGAATCGAATCCCTCCATCGAGTTGATCGAAGGAAACACGCTGACGAAGGGTGACATGCACCGCTGTGGACGAAGCTGGGGCGAAGAAGCAGATTTGTCGACCCTGTCACCGTTTGCAGTCGACTTATCCCCAGGTCGAGATTCACCCCTGTGGAAAACTTCTGTGGACAGAGACAATCCGATCACCGCTCCGCGGAATCGCCACGGAATACCGTTCGGAGCCTGCGCACCCGCACCGGTAGCCTGTGACGCGTGATTGACCTTCGACTGCTCCGTGACGACCCCGACCGTGTCCGCGCCTCCCAGCGCGCCCGAGGTGAGGACGTCGCGCTCGTCGACTCCCTCCTCCTGGCCGATGAACGGCGCAGGTCGTCCGGCGTCCGCTTCGACGAACTGCGTGCCGAGCAGAAGGCGATCGGCAAGCTGATCTCCAAGGCCTCGCCCGAGGAGAAGCAGGAGCTGCTGAAGAAGACCGGCGAGCTCGCCGCCGCCGTGAAGGCCGCGGACGCCGAGCAGGACGAGGCGAAGGCCGAGACCGAGCAGCTGCTCCAGCGCCTGGGCAACCTCGTGCACCCCGAGGTGCCCGTCGGCGGCGAGGAGGACTTCGTCACCCTGGAGACGCACGGCACCATCCGTGACTTCGCGGAGGAGGGCTTCGAGCCCAGGGACCACCTGGAGCTCGGCCACATCCTCGGCGCCATCGACACCGAGCGCGGCGCCAAGGTCTCCGGCTCGCGCTTCTACTTCCTGACCGGCGTGGGCGCCCTCCTGGAGCTGGCCCTGGTCAACGCGGCGATCGCGCAGGCCACCGAGGCCGGGTTCACGCCGATGCTCACCCCGGCGCTGGTCCGCCCGCAGTCCATGGCCGGCACCGGCTTCCTCGGCCAGGCCGCCGACGACGTCTACCACCTCGACAAGGACGACCTGTACCTCGTCGGCACCTCCGAGGTCGCGCTCGCCGCGTACCACCGCGACGAGATCATCGAGGCCGACCGGCTGCCGCTGCGGTACGCGGGCTTCTCGCCCTGCTTCCGCCGCGAGGCCGGCTCGCACGGCAAGGACACCCGGGGCATCTTCCGGGTCCACCAGTTCGACAAGGTCGAGATGTTCTCGTACGTCGATCCGGAGGACTCGCAGGCCGAGCACCAGCGGCTGCTCGCCTGGGAGAAGCAGTGGCTGAACTCGCTCGAGCTGCCGTACCGCGTGATCGACGTCGCCACCGGTGACCTCGGCTCCTCCGCCGCCCGCAAGTTCGACTGCGAGGCGTGGATCCCCACCCAGGGCAAGTACCGCGAGCTGACCTCGACCTCGGACTGCACCGAGTTCCAGTCGCGGCGGCTCGCCATCCGGATGCGGGACGGCAAGCAGGTGCGGCCGCTGGCCACGCTCAACGGCACGCTGTGCGCCGTACCGCGCACCATCGTGGCGATCCTGGAGAACCACCAGCTGGCCGACGGTTCGGTGCGCGTGCCCGAGGTGCTGCGTCCCTACCTCGGCGGGCGTGAGGTGCTGGAGCCGGTCGCCAAGTGAGTGCACCTTCCGGCGCCGGGGCCGTGGGGGGCTTCCCGTACAAGCTGATCGCGACCGACCTCGACGGCACGCTGCTGCGCGGCGACCACACCGTCTCGCAGCGCACCCGGGACGCGCTCGCCGCATCGGTGGCGACCGGTGCGGCACACATCGTCGTCACCGGGCGCTCCGTCCCCTGGACCCGGCACATCCTCGACGACCTCGGCTACGAGGGGCTCGCGGTCTGCGGGCAGGGCGCGCAGGTCTACCACGCCGGCGAACACCGGCTCCTGACCTCCGTCACCCTCGACCGGCAGCTGGCCGCTCTCGCCCTCGCCAAGATCGAGGCGGAGGTCGGCCCGCTGTCCCTGGCCGCGAGCCGGGACGGGGTCGACGGGGATGTGCTGATCGGCCCCGGATACGAGGCGCAGGAAGGACCGCTGCCGTATGTGCCGATCAACGACGCGTCGGAGCTGTGGTCGGCACCGCTGAACAAGGTGTACGTGCAGCATCCCCGGCTCGGCGACGACGAGCTGTGGGCCGTGGCGCACCGCGTCGCCGGAGAACTCGTCGGGGTGACGATGGCCGGGGCGGGCATCGTGGAGATCCTGCCGCTCGGGCTGTCCAAGGCCACGGGACTCTCACTGGCGGCGCGGCGGCTCGGGGCCAGGCGCGCGGACACGGTGGCGTTCGGGGACATGCCGAACGATGTGCCGATGTTCGGGTGGGCGGCTCATGGGGTGGCCATGGCCAATGCGCACGACGAGCTGAAGGCCGTTGCGGACGAGATGACGCTCTCCAACGAGGAGGACGGCATCGCGGTGGTGCTGGAGCGGATGCTGCGGGGGTGAGTGCGGCGCACCGTTGGTGAGTGCGGCGCAGCGTTGCGGTGGGCTGCGAGTGAGGCCGTGCGGTCGTAGGCTCGCCGTATGAGTGTGCGTGCCCGCAGGGTGTACGAGGAGCCCTCGGCGTCGGATGGGCAGCGGGTGCTGGTGGACCGGCTGTGGCCGCGGGGTGTGGCGAAGGCCGCCGCGCAGGTTGATGCGTGGCCGAAGGAGCTGACGCCGTCGACCGAGCTGCGGAAGTGGTTCCACGCGGGTGGGTCCTTCGAGGAGTTCTCACAGCGGTACGAGGCGGAACTCGCCGCTCCCGCGGCGGCGGCCGCGCTCGGTGAGCTGCGTGAGCGGGTGGCGGCGGGGCCGGTCACGTTGCTGACGGCGGCGAAGGATGTCGGGCGCAGTCATGTGGCGGTGCTGCTGCGGCTGCTGTCGACCGACGCCCGGGGGGCGGAGCCCCCGGGTGGCCCCGCCCACTCTGCGGGTGGCCCCGCCCACTCCGGAGGAGCCCCCGAGGGGCACGAGGTCTAGTCGTCTAGTCCTCGCCGGCGAGTGTCAAGGTGCGCAGCTTGTGGCCCGCGTACCAAGTGGCCACGAGGGTGACCGCCGCGAGGAGTACCACCGCCGCGGGGAGCCCCACATCGGACTTCACCAGCTCGCTGCCGGCGACGTTCTCCGCGAGGGCGAGGGCCCACTGCTGAACACTCAGCGTGCGCGCGCCGGCGACCAGCGAGCCGAAGAGCGCCTCCCAGACCAGGGCGTAGACAAGGCCGAAGACCACGGCGTGTTTGGTGATGGTGCCCAGGAGCAGGAAGAGCGCGGCGTACGCGACCGAGGCGACGAGCGCCGCGATGGTGTAGGCGACGGCGACCTGCTGGCCGTTCCCGTTGAGGATCATGCCCGCGATGAACGTGGGAATGGCCGAGAAAGCCATGGTCACGGCGATCGCGACGATGAGTTTCGTCGTGATGATCGTGGGGCGTTTGACGGGCTTGGAGAGGAGATAGACGACGGAGCCGTCGTCGATCTCCGGGCCGATCGCTCCCGTACCGGCGATGACGCCGATCAGCGGCACCATCGTGGCGAGGGCGAATCCGCCGAGGAGGTCGGCGGCGACCTGGTCGTCCGCGCCGGTGAGGGCGCGTACCGCCACCGAGGTGGCGATGAGCAGCACCGGAAGCAGGAAGAGGATGAGTGCGCGGCGGCGGCCGAGGAGGGCGCGGTAGGTGAGCCGGGCGACAGTCGGGTCGTACATGAGTCGTGGCTCCCTTCAGGCCGTGACGAGGTAGGAGAAGACCGATTCCAGCGACTCGTCGGAGGGCGAGACGGTGAGCAGCCGGATGCCCTGGTCGCGGGCGACGCGGGGCAGGAGTTCGGTGAAGCGGCCGAAGTCGACGGCCTGGATGAGCAGCGCGCCTTCGGTGAGGTCGACTTCGATGCCCGCGGTGGAGGGGTCGGCGATCAGGGCGGCGGCGAGGGCACGGTCGTCGCTGGAGCGGACGGTGTAGCGGTGCGGGCGGTCGGTCATGAGGCGGCGGATGCGGCGGAAGTCGCCGCTGGCCGCGTGCCGTCCGGCGACGATGACCTCGATGTGGGAGGCGAGCTGTTCGACCTCTTCGAGGATGTGGGAGGAGAACAGGACGGTTCGTCCTTCGGCGCCCATGCGGCGGAGCAGGTCCATGAGGTGCATGCGCTGGCGCGGGTCCATGCCGTTGAACGGCTCGTCGAGGAGCAGTACGGACGGGTCGTGGACGAGGGCGGAGGCCATTTTGACGCGCTGGCGCATGCCCTTGGAGTAGGTGGAGATCTTGCGGTCCTCGGCGTACTCCATCTCGACGGTGGCGAGGGCCTGCTGGGCGGCCTTCTTTCCGAGGCCGTGCAGTTCGGCGTTGGCGAGGACGAATTCGCGGCCGGTGAGGAAGTCGTACATCGCCTCCCGTTCGGGGACGAGGCCGATCTCCTTGTAGATCTGTTCGTTCTTCCAGATCGGGCGGCCGTCGAGGGTGACGGTGCCGGTGGAGGGGGCGAGGAAGCCGCCCATCATGTTGATCAGGGTGGACTTGCCTGCGCCGTTGGGGCCGAGCAGGCCGGTGACGCCCGGGTCGATGCTCATCGTGACGTCGTTGACGGCGACGACATTGCCGAACCAGCGGGACACGTGGTCGATTTCGATGGTGGCCATGGTTCAGAGCCCGGCCTTTCGGTAGCGGCGCATCAGGGCTCCGTACGAGCCGGCGATGAGCGCGAGGACGGCCAGGAGGTAGACGATGCCGGTGCCGGCGTCCGGCCCGTAGCCTTCGGGGAAGGCGGAGCTCGCGCCGAGGAAGGCGGTCTGCACACCGTCGATCAGGGTGATCGGTGAGAAGAGGCCGAGCCATTCGATGGCGCCGGTGGAGCCCGTCTCGTAGGCGATCGCCTGGACGGTGGAGACGGCCCCGTACGAGATGGTCAGTACGGCGATGACGGCGGCGACGCCGAAGCCGCGCCGGGGGGTGAGCGCGGCCATCACGAGGCCGATGCCCGCGAAGAGCAGGGAGAGCAGCAGCACGGAGACCAACCCCTGTGCGAAGCCGGCGGTCTGGTCGGAGATGTCCATCTTGGCGAGCAGTGCGCCCGCGTAGAGGATGATCAGTGGGACCCCGGTGAGGATGAGGAGCGCGGTGGCCATGGCGGCGTACTTGGCCAGGACGTAGTCGATGCGTTCGACGGGGCGGGAGAAGTAGAGCGGCACCGTTTTGAAGCGCAGGTCGCGGGAGACCGACTGGGGGGCCTGGGCGGCGAGGAAGAGGCCGATGACCGCCTGGGTGACGATGGCATAGCGGGTGTATTCGATGGGCAGCGCGTTCGCGTCGGTGGCGACGGCGACCGCGACGATGATCGCGGCGGGCACGCACATGACGGCGGCCAGGATCATCGGGGTGACCTTGGACTTCGCGCTGCGGCCCAGGCCGTACGCGCCCCGCAGGGACTGCGAGTAGAGCGAGCGGCGGGCGTAGGCGCGGCCGAGACGGGGGCCGTCGTAGTTGCGGTAGCCGATGTTGTGGATCCGGGTCTGGGCTGCCTGGTCGGTGGGGGTGGTGGTCATGGGGCCGGTACCTCCTCGGCGCTGCCGGTCCGGCCGGCCTGGTCTGCCTGGTGGCCCTGATCTGCTCGGTGGCCCTGATCTGCTCGGTGGCCCTGGTCTGCCCCGTGGGTCTGGTCTGCCCCGTGAGTCTGGTCTGCCCGGTGGGCCGGTTCGTCCTTGAACACCTCGGAGATGTGGTGCCGGCGCTGTTCCATGCGGACGAGGCCGAGGCCCAGTTCGGCGACGGTGTCCCGGACCAGGTCGTAGGTCTTCTCGCCGGTCGCTTCGAGCAGCAGGATGTGTCCTGCGCCGGGCAGGCCGTCCTCCACCCCGGCGTGCAGGGTGACGCCGCGGGCGGCGAGCGCTTCGCGTACCGCGGTGGTGCCGTCCGGGTGCGCGTCGGTGTCGGTGACCTCGACCGCGAGGGTGCCCATGGTCTGGGTGAAGTCGCTGGTGGAGCTGGAGCGGAGCAGCTTGCCGCCGTCGATGACGACGACGTGGTCGCAGGTGCGCTCCAGTTCGCCGAGCAGGTGGCTCGTCACCAGGACGGAGATGCCGAAGTCCGTGTGCACGCGGCGGATCAGGCCGAGCATCTCGTCGCGGCCGACGGGGTCGAGGCCGTTGGTGGGCTCGTCGAGGAAGACCAGATCCGGGTCGTGGACGAGCGCCTGGGCCAGTTTGACCCGCTGTTTCATGCCCGTGGAGTAGCCGCCGATGGGGCGGTAGCGCTCCTCGTACAGGCCGACGTGACGCAGGGTGTCGGCCGTGCGCTCGCGGGCCGCGGCGGGCGGCAGCCCCGACATCCGCGCCATGTGGACGACGAACTCGGTGGCCGAGACGTCCGGCGGCAGGCAGTCGTGCTCGGGCATGTACCCGACGCGCTCTCGGATCTCGCCGCCTTTGCTCGCGACGTCCAGACCGAGCACGGCGGCTCGGCCCTCCGTGGCGGGGGACAGGCCGAGGAGAATCTTGATCAACGTGGACTTGCCGGCCCCGTTGGCACCGACGAGTCCGGTCACACCCGGGCCGATGTCCATCGAGAGCCGGTCAAGAGCGGTAACCCTGGGGAACCGCTTGCTCAGGCTTTCGGTCGCGATCACAGTCACGTCTTCGACGGTAGTGGCGCGCATCACGCCTGACGTCAGCCCTGACTCCTGTGTGCGCCTCCGACTTTGGTCGTACGGGCCCGTAGGGGTCCGACTTGGGGGGGGAG